>NZ_JACJDU010000002.1:0-228424 GCF_014163715.1 Shewanella sp. SR44-4
CAAGGTTAGCGGTATCTATTCTAAATTCTGTTGAGTAAGTTGGTTGAGTCTTCATTACTTTTTACACCGTTTTATCTTAAGGGGATTTTACCTCAATCGGTGTACAGTTTCATTAAGCCACAATACGGATGTAGTCAACTCCAACAGGAGATCGTCTGTCGCAAGTACTGGATAGTACTGAAGCTAAAACATAAAGAAACAATAACCAACATCAACTCGGGTTGACTATTATAGGGTACGACACCAATATTTTCGTACTAACGATAAAAAAAGGCCTCGCATTGCTGCGAGGCCTTTTTTATAAAGAGGTGAGTTGGCCGATAAGCCGGGTCCTGTCGTGGACAGTTATTCATCTAGGCCTGCAATCGCTCACAGGCTCAAGCAACCTACCCGGTTCCAACGCGAGCAGCGCCATGCGGAACCCTATTTGGTCTTGCTTCGGGTAGAGTTTACCTTGCTACGGACTATTGCTAGCCGCACGGTGCGCTCTTACCGCACCCTTTCACCCTTACCATTTTAGCCTAAGCCAAAATGGCGGTTTCCTCTCTGTTGCACTTGTCGTCGGTTCACACCGCCCAGGCGTTACCTGGTACCCCGCTCTTTGAAGCCCGGACTTTCCTCCCCGTACTTGCGTACGCGGCAACTGTCTGGCCAACTCGGCGCGGATTATAGCCTAAGCAGCGCAACAAACCAATGCCAAAGCGAGCGGCTTTTTATAAATCCAGTTCTAAACCGTATTTATATAGGGCATTTTTCTTTAAACCATGGATTTGCCCTGCTATAGCGGCGGCTTTTTTAAGCGGCAATTCTTCACAAAGTAACTTTAGGGTAGCAACGGCAACCGCTGGAATACCTTCTTCATCAGATAATGTAAAGCCATGGCACATAATGACCATTTCGCCTTTTTGCTGATTATCATCAGCTTCAACCAGCGCTAATACCTCTGCAGCGGTGCCAGATAAGAAGGTTTCGAAGGTTTTAGTGACTTCACGTGCCATTACCACTTGCCTATCGGCGCCTAAAACGTCAACAATAGCGGCGAGGCTATAAAGAATACGGTGAGGAGATTCGTAAAATATCAAAGTACGAGGATCTTCTTTAAGAAATTCAAGTTTATCGATACGGGCTTTTTCTTTTGACGGTAAAAAACCTTCAAAACTAAAGCGATCAGACGGTAAGCCTGATGCACTTAAGGCCGTAATCGCTGCGCATGCCCCAGGCAAAGGTACAACTCGATGGCCAGCTTGACGAACATGGTTAACTAAATGGTAGCCGGGGTCAGAAATTAACGGCGTCCCAGCGTCAGAAATGAGCGCGATTGATTTACCTTCATTTAATTGTTCAACTATCCATTGTGCTCGGTCACGTTCATTGTGATCATGTAATGCCGTTTTACGGGTTTCAATACCAAAGTGACTTAGCAGCCTTCCGCTGTGGCGAGTGTCTTCACAGGCGATTAAATCAACCTGTTGCAGCACCTCTATTGCCCGAGCGCTGATGTCGCCAAAATTACCAATTGGGGTGGGAACAATATACAGCGCGACCATTTGGTCCATAATTACCTCGATAATGAATCTACCTGATACTTTCGCCAAGCGTAAGAGCAGGTTAAACTAGTGACAGCATCTTACCAGAGTGAAGCCAAGTGTTAAAAAGACTGAATACTACAAAATTCGTGTGCGCGTTGATTTTCTCTGTATTGGTGGTCGGTTGTGCCACCAAAAAACAGCAGGATAATGTTGACGCTAGCGCATCGCTCGTTGCCGCTGAACATCCAGCTAAAATTTATTTGGCTGAGGCAACGAATAGCAGTTTACCAGAAAAGCGTGATCGTTATTTATTACTCGCCGCTCATGCTTATATCAATGATGGTAACTTTAATTCTGCCGCTAATGTATTAACGTCAATGCAGAAGTCGATGGTAAACGTTCCCTCGCTTCAAGCGGAGCATATTTACTTGCGCGCTCGCATTGTCGAAAAAACCAATAGCAGCCAAGCCGCATTAGATATTTTACAGTATCCACCACATTGGCAACTACCACGCTGGCAAATGGCAAGTTATCACCAATTTAAAGCCAAGCTGTACAAAAATACTCAACAGCCAATTGATCAGGTTAAGCAGTTAAGTCTATTAAGCAACTACTTACCAAAATCTGAAACCACAGCGATCAATAATGTTATTTGGAAGTTACTACAACCTTTATCCGAAGAAACTGTGCAGTCGTTTATGCGCGATCAATCGAATCCGATTTTTGCTGGTTGGTTACAATTAACCTTTATCGCTAAACATTACGCGGTTGAGCCGACGCAATTGGTGCGTTATTTAGGTGAGTGGCAGCGTAATAATCCTTATCATCCAGGCGCGGTGAAGTTACCTGCTGATTTAGAAAAAGCGCTTAATGCCAAACCGTTTAGACCGCAAAATATAGCGGTATTATTACCGTTAAGTGGACCACGCGCTGTGGTTGCTGAACCTATTCGTCAAGGTCTTTTATCGAGCTATTTATCTGATTTTGATAGCAATGTCTCACTTAACTTTTATGATACTCAGCAAGGGGTTGCGGCCGCTTATCAACAAGCTGTAGCCAAAGGCGCAGAATTTGTCATTGGGCCATTGTTACCCAATGAAGTTGAAGAACTACAGAAAATTAACGATAAACAAAAGACCACAGTGCCACAGCTGTATTTGAACCAAACAGATACGTTTACGCCACAACCAAACCTGTTTTACTTTTCGTTGTCTCCAGCACAAGAAGCCAGTGACGCTGCACATAAGCTGTATAGCGATGGGGTAAAGTTGCCACTATTATTGGCCAGTAACGATCCGATTGGCAAACGTATGGCAGACAGCTTTAAGCAAACGTGGCAAACCTTAACCAGCAATGATGCCGAAGTGTATTTCTATGATGCTGGCGACCAAATGAAGGTAACAGTTCAAGAAGCATTAGGTGTAAAAGATAGTCAAGCGCGTATTAGCAGAATGCGTGATTTATTGGGTAGCCGCTTAGAATCAGATTTTCGTTCTCGCCAAGATATTGATGCGATTTACATGATTTCGGGTTCACAAGATTTAGCCCTGCTAAAACCCTTTTTAGACGTTAACTTTAGTGTGTTCTCTGAACCCGTAACCTTATATACCACTAGCCGTAGCCGTCTTGAAAGCGAGTCAGCGCAGTCGGCACAAGAGTTAAATAACTTGATCATTAGCGATGTACCTTGGCTAATGCAACCTAGCAGCGAAACACAGCTGGTTTCTGAGCTTTGGAGTGGTTGGAATAACAGCCAAAAACGCCTATATGCAATGGGTTTTGATGCCCTTGAATTGGTTAATCGTTTAGCGCAAATGCGCGCTTTCCCGGGATACCAATTTATTGGCCGCAGTGGTGCATTATCAGTGAAACCTAACGGAGTGATAGATCGTCAACTTTCTTGGGGAAAATATAGCCAAGGACAATTAACACCACTATGAACAGTGGACAATTAGCTGAGCAACGTGCGCGAACTTACCTTGAACAACAAGGTCTAACGTTTGTAGATGCTAATGTTCGATACCCATTTGGTGAAATAGATTTAATTATGCGCCAGCAAGATGTCTGGGTGTTTGTTGAAGTAAAATTTAGGTCGTCAAATCAGTTTGGTGGCGCCTTAAATGCGTTAACAAGTAAGCAAATCACCCGGATAAGATTAGCCGCTGAGCATTATTTACAACGACAAAAATTAAATCCACCTTGTCGCTTTGATGTCATTGCGATGAATATTGATGAAATAAACTGGCTACAAGGCTGTTTTTAAGCGGCAATTGATTACCATAACCTTGATTTATGGCATCATATAGTCAAATTACCGAGTCTGACTGATGAGCGACGATAAAAAAGCTGATCAGAGACATACGTAGACATAATTTAGCGTAAGGATTGTTGCATGTTAGAACGTATTAGAGATAGTTTCACCGAATCGATTCAGACTAAAATTGATGCTGCTGAAGCATTACCTGAGTCTATTGAAAAAGCTGCAGAGATGATGGTGCAATGTCTACTTGGCGGTAATAAAATTCTGTCATGTGGTAATGGCGGCAGTGCTGGCGATGCTCAACACTTCTCTGCTGAATTATTAAACCGTTATGAAATTGAACGTCCACCGCTGCCTGCTATTGCATTAAGCTGTGACACTTCAACGATTACTGCTATCGCCAACGATTATAGCTACGATGAAATCTTCTCGAAGCAGATTTTTGCACTGGGTCAACCAGGCGACATTTTATTGGCTATTTCAACCAGTGGTAACTCTGGCAACATTATTAAAGCCATGGAAGCAGCGTTAAGCCGCGACATGACTATTGTTGCACTAACCGGTAAAGATGGCGGCGCAATGGCGGGCTTGATGAGCGCAGGAGATGTCGAAATCCGCGTACCGTCAAATGTTACTGCACGTATTCAAGAAGTTCACTTACTGGTTATTCACTGTTTATGCGATAACATCGACCGCACCTTGTTCCCACAGGATGAACAAGCATGATAAAAAGGTTACTCATCATCTCAGTCCTGGCGATGCTGCAGGGGTGTGCTGGTGCAGTCATGGTTGGTGCCGTTAGCGGTGCCAAGATGGTTAATGATGAGCGCAGCATGGGCACTCAAATCAGCGATACTAATGCAGACTTTGTTATTGCTAGCGCGCTATCAAAACATGATGACCTTAATAATCAAACCAATATCGCCGCGGTTGTGATGAACAACAATGTATTGATGATAGGTCAAGCACCTAACTCAATGCTGCGTGATAAAGCGATTAAAGTGGTGCAAGATTTACAAATTGGCGGCAAAATACATAATCAAATTCGTATTGGCACGCCAACGTCATTTACCACTCGCAGCAACGACACTTGGGTAACAACCAAAGTCAAAGGCCGCATGTTAAATGAAAAATCGCTCGATATTACTCGAGTGAAAGTGATTACCGAAAACGGCGAAGTCTTCTTACTTGGGTTAATTGACCGCAAGCAAGCTGATTTGGCCGTTGATATCGCGCGAAATACTGCAGGCGTTCGCAAAGTGATTAAGGTTTTTGAATACACTGAATCTTAATCCTGCAGTACATTTTTATTATCGCGATTTAGAAATTCATCCTGCATTTTGCTCGATGAATTTTTTTTGGGATCTTTTGGCTTGTATCCACGGGATAATCAGCGACGGCAACACAATAAACCCAGCCCCAACCCAACTTAAACCATCAAGCCATTCATCAAAAAACAACCAACCAAAAAAGACACAAAATAATAGTCCTGTGTATTCAGCCACCACAATTTGACTGGCTTGTGCTTGGCGATAAGCCAACGCGCAAAACCACTGATACGCCAATAAAAACACATTACTCGACACCGCAATAGCCACTAAAGACCCACTGATTGCCTCTATGCCTTGCACCAATGCCATGACCAACACCAAAGGAATACTGAGTAAGTTATATAGCATTAACGTTACAACTGGGCTTTCTGTACTGGGGAGTTTGCGCAATGCCAACTGGTTTATCGCAAACATAAATGCAGAGATGAGTACTGCAATTCCAAACCAGTTAATTTCACTTGGTCGTAGCAAAATAATGATGCCCAGAAATCCCAAAATAGCTGCCAGCCAATGTGCAGCGGTGACGCTCTCTTTTAAAAATAGAAATCCCATTAATACAATCATTAATGGCGCCGAATAAAACAACGAGCTTACAGTGGCGATAGGTAGCGCAATTAACCCCATAATTAAGCATACAGCTCCAATAGCGCCAGTATTAGCTCGCACTAAGTGCACCTTTATATGGCGACTGATTGGTTTTTTAGCTGCAAACCACAATGGCAGTAACATTAATACTGATGTTAACTGCCTGATTAACAGAAATGTTGCAGCGCTACTGCCCTCTGGAAGCCATTTTATAGACACATCATACATAGCACTAAAAAGGTTACCGACAACTAATAACATCATGCCAATCGCTATTGTGGATTTCATTACACTTACAACCTTAGGACCAATAATTGGCTGCATCATATAGTTATCAATTAATAACGAATAATGATGTTTTTAATCCATTCATGAGTTAAATTCATACCTCATAAATTTCAATAAAATAAATTCATATTTGAGGTGTATATGCGCAAACTGCCGCCATTGCGGGCACTACAAATTTTTGAAGCGGCCGCAAGGCATGCTCACTTTTCTCGGGCGGCAACTGAACTGTGCATTACTCAAAGTGCGGTATCGCACCAAGTAAGACTGCTTGAAGCGCATTTTGGCGAACGATTATTTATCCGCGAAGGTAGGCAGCTCTGCTTAACCAGTAAAGGCAATGTGCTTTACCATGAACTGGAGCGAATATTTAATGAGTTGAATGATTTAAGCATGCAAATCACTGGCGATTGTAATGATCAGCTCCGCTTAGCGGTATACAGTTCATTTGCCATTAAGTGGCTGATTCCTCGCTTAAGCGATTTCCATCGCTTACATCCACAGATTAAAATTCGCCTGGATATGATCACCGATGACCCGCTGATGAGTGATAGTGTTGCTGATATGTTTATTACTGGTCAAAGTGGACAACCGGGTTATGTGCATCGCATGTTACACCAAGAGAGACTGATCCCAGTGATCTGCCCGGGGCTATTAAATACCGACCACTCGGCGCTGAGTGTATTACGGCAACATGCATTACTCACTGTAGATGAAGGGCCAATTGGCTTTGATTGGGAGCGTTGGTTAAAGGTTAACAGCATCAGCATAGCGGCTACGCAACAACAGCATGTATTTAGCCATGTGTTGTTAGCTATTGAAGCGGCAATTGCAGGTCAGGGGATCGCGCTGGCATCAGATTTTATG
The DNA here is from genome assembly GCF_014163715.1 of Shewanella sp. SR44-4. Lineage (NCBI taxonomy): Bacteria > Pseudomonadati > Pseudomonadota > Gammaproteobacteria > Alteromonadales > Shewanellaceae > Shewanella > Shewanella sp. SR44-4. Next base: position 6,858 of record NZ_JACJDU010000002.1, read on the forward strand.
GTAGAACGGGATATTAGTAAGGGAGCATTAGTCGCACTTGATTTACCCGCTATGTTGACTGGATTTGAATTCAATTTTAGTTGTAAACAGCGACGTTTAAAGGAGCCCGCTATCGCTGCATTCGTGCAATGGTTAACCAAAAAATAAGCCAGCACGTTGCTGGCTTATAGATAACATTAGCTGAAATAATACTTACACAATAAGACCAATTTTTTCGTACACTTTTTTAATGGTGACTTCTGCACGAGCTTGAGCTTTTTCAGCACCTTCCGCCATCACTTGGCTTAGATATGCATTATCGGCGCGGTACTCTTTAAAGCGAGCTTGTAATGGCTCAAGCATTCCTACGACAGCTTCACCAGTAGCCACTTTTAAATGACCGTACATTTTGCCTTCAAACTCTGCTTCTAAAGACGCAATCGACTGACCAGTACAACCTGACATTAAGCTGAGTAGATTCGACACACCTGGCTTTTGTTCCATATCAAAACGCACTACTGGTGGCTCTTCGCTGTCGGTCATGGCTTTTTTCACTTTCTTTAAAATCGCTTTAGGATCTTCAAGTAAACCAATGACGTTATTACGATTATCGTCAGACTTAGACATTTTCTTAAGCGGGTCCTGCAATGACATGACCTTAGCGCCGTGTTCAGGAATAAACGGTTCTGGGATAGTAAACGTGTCGCCGTAAGCATTGTTAAAACGAGTTGCGATATCGCGGGTGAGTTCTAAATGTTGCTTTTGGTCTTGCCCAACAGGGATCTCATTGGCTTGATAAAGCAAAATATCTGCAGCCATTAGAACAGGATAACCGTATAAGCCAACGTTAATGTTATTGGCATGCTTTAACGATTTATCTTTAAACTGGGTCATGCGGTTTAACTCACCCATTTGGGTGTAACAGTTTAATACCCATCCGAGTTGAGTATGCTGCGGTACTTGCGACTGAATAAACACGGTACTTTTTTTAGGGTCAACACCGCAAGCAAGGTATAACGCTAACGTATCTAAACACGCTTCACGCAGTGCTTTAGGATCTTGACGCACGGTAATGGCATGTAAATCAACAACACAATATAGGCAATCATGGCTATCTTGCATGGCAACCCATTGACGAAGTGCGCCCATATAATTACCTATGGTTAATTCGCCTGATGGCTGCGCACCGCTAAGAACTATGGGTTTGGTCATGTGTTTATTGCTCCAGATTATCTATATAAAATTCAAATTATTATGAAAGTAAGTATTGCTCTATATCAGCAAAGTTTTCGCATATTGCATGCGGGCTACTAAGACCGATATCTTCGCCGTAGTTGTATCCGTAGGTCAAGCCAATAGACATAACATTCGCAGCTTTAGCCGCTAAAATATCATTCTTTGAATCACCTATCATCAGTAATTGCGATTCATCCAACTGCCATTGTTTAAGCAAATGTTGTAATGGCATTGGGTCTGGCTTCATTTTGGCCAATGAATCACCACCGAGAACTTCAGAAAATAGGTCATCAAGACCAAAAGCTGTTAGTAACGGCACTGTAAAACGATATGGTTTATTGGTAACGATAGCCAGTTTAAAATCTGCTTGTTTTAACTGCTGTAACGTGTCGACAACTCCCGGATATAAACGACTATGTTTTTGTAAGTGTTCACCATAATGATGCATAAATTGCGGCATAATTTGCTCAAGTATTACCTGCAGATCAGGAGCATCTTCTGGCATAGCAGACACATAACTTAACGCACGTTGCATTAATACTTGAGCACCATTACCTACCCAGCTACGAACCAATGCTTCAGTCACTGGTTGGTATTGGTTCTGTGCTAATGTGGCGTTTGTGGCCGCTGCCAAATCAGGCACACTGTCGATTAACGTACCATCTAAATCAAAAGCGATTGCGCGAATATTTGACCATTGCATCATGTAAAGTCCCACTGGATATGGATAAAGAAATTATGATATCGAAGCGAGTTCGGCACGCATTTGATCAATCACCACTTTATAATCAGGTTGATTGAAAATTGCCGAACCAGCTACAAACATATCTGCACCCGCGGCCGCTATTTCAGCAATATTATCGACCTTAACGCCACCATCCACTTGTAAGCGAATATCAAAACCACTGGCATCAATAAGCGCGCGAACTTGGCGAAGCTTTTCTAGCGTATGTGGAATAAATGACTGACCACCAAAACCAGGATTAACTGACATCAATAAAATAACATCGAGCTTGTCCATTACATGATCTAAATAATGCAGTGGTGTGCCAGGATTAAAGACTAATCCGGCCTTACAGCCAGATTCTTTAATCAACTGCAGTGTACGATCGATATGTTCTGATGCTTCTGGATGAAAAGTGATAATTGAAGCACCGGCTTTGGCAAAATCAGGAATAATGCGATCAACGGGTTTAACCATTAAATGTACATCAATATCAGCGGTGATCCCGTAATTACGCAACGCAGTGCATACCATTGGGCCTATTGTTAAATTTGGTACATAGTGATTGTCCATAACGTCGAAATGAACAACATCTGAACCCGCATCTAATACGGCTTTAACATCTTCACCTAAACGGGCGAAATCAGCAGACAAAATCGATGGTGCAATTAAAAATGGGCGCATAATCTTCTCTATTGGCAGATCAAAGTGACGACATTTTACCCTTTGCAGCCGCAAGCCTCTAGTCTAACAAGGGAAATAACCACTATCCTCAATAGAATTTAGTTAAAAACTAGACCATAAGTCGGATTTGCTATTTTTTATACAGAAACCAGTGTTCAATAACTAAGCTATTTTGCTATAATGTAAAAAGTTGTTATCTTAGTGGTCCAACTGAATATTTAATACCTGTTGTAGCATCAATCGAGTTTACACCATGGATAGGGCACCCTTTATGGTAAAGCAATTATTACGCAAGTTTTCTGGTCGTGATGGCAAATTATTGTCAGCACCGGTTTTTGCTGTATTTGCTACGTCTGCATTGGCGTTATTGTTAAGCCAAGTATTGATGGCCAACGAAAGTAATTCGGCCAATAGTAAGGCCTGCGTCTGCAACAGCACCACCAACTACAATGCAAGTTTACCCAGTAGTCACCCTACAAATCGTTGTGCAGAGCAGTCGAATGATGTCAGTTGGGGTAATTGGATTACGGGTAATAGCCGTTCAAGCCAGTTTCACTTTATTGATTTACTTGAGTTAATCCACGGTCACAAAGACAAACCTTTGAATGACATGCCAACCTCAGGCAACCCAACTCAGATATCGCGTTAATGTCTATTTGGCGGGTATTTAGCAGCACTTTAGCGGCCTTTTTTGGCGTGCAGACAGAAAAAAATCGCCAAAAAGATTTTCAAAATCAATCCCCATTACCGTTTATCATTATGGGCATTATCTTAGCCATTGCCTTAGTCATTTCCCTAATACTCATCGTAAACCAAGTATTAAGTTAACGGATAGCTTTCGTTATCCGCTCTTTGCAGCATTACTCTTCTTCACGATAATGATGATCATATAGCGCCATAATTTCATCCACTTTATTGCGTGAACCGCCTTTAGGGCTAATATTACGCTGTACCGAAATCGTTGAACAAGATGCACCACGATATAATTCTCGCGTTAACGGAATATCATGATTACTGATCAATACCGGAATATTTCTCTCATGGGCAATAAGCCGTGAATGACGAGCAAGTAATGCTTGATCATCTAAGCTAAAACCCGGACCTGCATAAGTGGTGAAACTGGCTGTAGTTGATAACGGCGCATAAGGCGGATCACAATAAATAACGTCACCGCTGTTCGCCATATCAAAGGCTTGTTCGTAACTGATACATTTAAAGGTCGCTTTTTGCGCTTTTAATGAAAAATAACGAATTTCAGTTTCTGGAAAATAAGGCTTTTTGTACGAACCAAACGGCACGTTAAAACCACCTTTGCGATTATATCGACATAAGCCATTAAAACCATGGCGATTCATGTACAGAAAATATACCGAACGAATGAAAGGATCGCTACAGAGATTAAATTCAGCACGAATACGGTAATAAGCATCTTTGTCATTCATATGATCGACAAACATGGCCTTTGCCGCTTTAATATATTTATCTGGCTGTTGCTGAACAATTTGGTATAAATTGATTAGGTCTTGGTTGATGTCACACAATAAATAATCATCAAACTGTGTATTGAGGAATACCGAACCTGCCCCAACGAAAGGCTCAATCAGTCTATTTCCAGCTGGAAGGTGTTTTGCTAGCTCATCAACGAGCTTATATTTACCGCCTGCCCACTTTAGAAAGGCTCTATGCTTTTTTATCATGAATAGGAATTATGCCAGCAAAATTAAAGCTGATGATTGTACTCTGTTTAACGACAATTATCATCGGATAAAGCAGATTTATTCGTTGATTTTTCATCCTATTGACTTGGATGCTGCAGAATATGAAGATTGTTAATCTTGTCGCTTATAATCACTTAAGTCAGCCCACTTTCTTACCCAGGGAGCCGCTAATCCATATTGTTTCTGAAGGCTTTTAGCTTTTGCGGAGGCTGCCGATGCGGTTTCAAAATCACCCAGCAATATAACGTGGCGTTGTTTGTAACTCATTATGTAAACTTGCGGCTCTTTTGCCAGTTTAACTAAAATCGGTGTAAGTGAATCTTTGTCATTCACACTGGCAAGTTGCAGCGTAAAACCTTTCACTTTTAAATTCGGGGTATTATCTCGCTCAACAATATCATTCGGCTTACTTACCGTATTAACTTGCGCTTTGGGTAACTTACCTTGGAAAGATAAGCCTTTTAATGATGAATTAACCACTATGTCAGTATGATTATCTGCAGGAATATTTTCTATGAGGTTAGTCTCACCTTGCTCTACTAGCGAACTGTCAGCAATGATTTGCTGCTCTATGATTAAGTGCGCTTGTTCATTGGCACTCGACTTAGTTAAGGCCAATTGCCTATGGGCAAAATAAGCGCTTAATGAACTGTCGGCATAACCAATGACATATTGAGCTGCTTTTACACGCGCAGCGGATTGTTCTGCTGTTAATACTGGCGACAATGATGCCGAAATCGGAGGAGGTAATTGTGTACTTATGCCCCACCAAAGCGACACACCAGCCAATATTGTGATAAAAGCTATCATCATTTTAACTGACAGAGACCAAGATGATTGCTCTGTTTGTGGCTCTTCTAATGCTAACGCTAATAATTGAACCACTTCAGCTGGCGTCCCCTGCTGCTTCTCTAATTGCTTATGGATAATTTCACGTGGAATAAACGGTGTTTGCCGACTCCGCAATAATAAACTTTGATAGAGGCCATCGCGCTCGGGTACCGATAAAGGTTCAATAGTCACAGGCAGTAATCTAGCACGAATATCATCAGTTAATTCAGCTACTAAGGTATGCCAAAAACTGGGGGTAACGGTCACTGTAACTGCAACAGGTTTACCTGCACAATGAATTTGGCTCAGCAGAATACACTCAGCCCAAATATCTTTAGGCAATAAATCGGCATCATCGATGATGATATGTAATGGTTTTTTTAAACTAGATTGGATTCTCAGTACGGTGTCCATCAAAGGACGTTCATCATCAAAAATTGGCGCGGAGATTAATTGAACCAGAATTTTTCGACGAATTTCAGCGCTATCAGCGTGTTGAGGACAAATGATCAATGCTGAATTGTAGTCATCTAGCTCACTGGCTAATGCAGCCGTCAGTGTCGACTTACCTGAACCGTTATCACCACAAATAACCAACAACTGTTCGCTATAACTAGCAATATGCTGTAAACGCTGAATGAGCGCTTCTTGGGTAGGGAGTAGCAATAGTCCTGGAGTCGTCAATGATTCACCACACTATAATTTATAGCTAGCATAGTTATATGCGGAATAATTTATACGCAGCTAATAACCTGTTTCAATAAGTCTTCACTCACATCACTAAAGACATCAGCTTTGCCTATTTCTGTAGGTAATACTAAGCGGATTTTACCACCTAACACTTTTTTATCTCGACGCATATGCTTGATAAACTGTTCAAAACCCATCGACTCTGGAGCCGTTATAGGTAAATCAAACGCTTGCATCAATCGGCAAATACGCTCGACACTTTGCTCATCTAATAGATTGAGCTTACATGCTGTTTGAGCCGCTAAAACGGTACCAGCAGAGACAGCTTCGCCATGTAACCAAACACCGTAGCCCATTTCAGCTTCGATAGCGTGCCCGAAGGTATGCCCAAGGTTTAATAACGCTCTTACACCTTGTTCAGTTTCATCTTGTGCGACAACATCTGCTTTAATCTGACAACATTTAGCAATGGCATAATTTAACGCGTCAGTTTGAAGCGATTTTAACGCATCTACATTTGCTTCAAGCCACTGGAAAAAGTCAGCATCCCAAATAATACCGTACTTAATCACTTCAGCCATACCTGCAGCAAACTCATTTGCGGGTAATGTCTGTAAGCAAAGCGTATCGATAATCACTGATTTAGGCTGATAAAATGCACCAATCATATTTTTCCCAAGAGGATGATTAACAGCCGTTTTACCACCAACTGAAGAATCAACTTGGGACAGTAATGTAGTTGGCACTTGAATAAACTCAATTCCACGCTGATAACACGCAGCCGCGAAACCAGTCATATCACCAACAACACCACCACCTAGTGCGACTAATACCGAGTCTCGGGCAAAGTTATGCTCAAGTAATTCGGTAAAAATATAATCTAGATGTTGTAAATCTTTAAATTTTTCGCCATCCGGCAAAATAACCGTTTCAATGCGCGCGCAAGCGCTCATCGCTTGTTGTATCTGTTGAAGATACAACGGAGCAATGGTGTCATTTGAAACAATTAAGGCTTTTTTGTTTGTTAGGTAGCGAGCAAATAGCCCGCTATCATTCATCAAATCCTGGCCAATATAAATGGGGTAACTTCTATCACCTAATTGAACCTGAATCTGTTGCATGTTGTTACCTAAAAGCCAAGTTGCTCGATAATTTGGTTTGCGACGATTTTCGCGCTTTGCTCATCAGTCTTAACGATAACATCCGCAATTTCCTCATATAGAGGGTTGCGAATTTCCGCTAAGCTTTCAAGCACTTCACGTGGATCATCTACTTGTAACAACGGGCGACGCTTATCACGCTGCGTGCGCGCGACTTGTTTGTCGATAGTTGTTTCTAAGTAAACCACTATACCTCGAGCAGAAAGATAGTTGCGGATATCTTTACTCTGAACAGAACCACCACCTGTCGCGAGAACGATACCTTGCCTTTCTGAAAGATCACCGATGACTTGAGCTTCACGTCTACGGAAGCCTTCCTCACCTTCGACGTCAAACACCCAGGCAATATCTGCACCGGTACGTTGTTCAATCTCATGATCTGAATCGTGGAAATCTAAATGCAGCATTTGCGCCAGATGGCGACCAATTGTGCTTTTACCTGCGCCCATAGGGCCTACCAGAAAAATATTGCGTTTTTCAGCCATTTCGTATACGTCTGAATCTTATATGAAAGAATGCCTTATCGACTTAAACTCAAGCCGACCTATAATTTAACCTTGCTCTAATGAGACTTGACGGAGGATTATCTCAGTTAAGGGCTACCGCTTGCAAGTCATCACAGCTATTTATCATGATTTTATTATGTTACTGATGTTTAAAACCTCAAATAAAAGGTAATGTTTTCGATTAAGTCTTTGTTAATACAAAGACTATAGGCCGATTAGCACTGCACTATCTAATTAAAGTTAATACCTTAAAACTTTAAGGAAGTTGCCATGATTACCACTAAAACGATAATTTGTTCGATTGGAGTAACGTTTAGTGATGCGCTATTTAACGCATTTAGCCATTACTCCCCCATAAATCACTGTCATAAAAAAGCCAGCAATTAAGTAGCTGGCTTTTTATTATTGCTATAGCGTGTAAAAAAATTAACGTTTGTCAGCAACAATCTTAGGGGTTACAAAAATTAATAGCTCTTGGCGCTCATTTGTGTCGGTTGAATTTCTAAATAAGAAGCCAACTAAAGGAATATCACCCAGAACCGGAACTTTGCTTACTCGGCTAATGAGGTTTTGCTGGTAAATACCACCTAACACAATCGTTTCGCCATTATCTACGAGTACCTGAGTACCAATACGCTGAGTATCAATCGCAACCGCTTCACCCGTTGCTGTAGCAACCGTTGTTCCTTGAGAATCTTGGGTAATTTCAAGATCTAGGATAACCCGGTCATCTGGAGTTATTTGTGGAGTCACACGTAGCGATAACACCGCCTTCTTAAAGGTCACTGTTGTTGCGCCGCTTGATGCTGACTCAACGTATGGGATTTCAACACCTTGCTCAATGTATGCCGACTTCTGGTTAGATGTGGTAATACGTGGGCTGGCAATGATCTCACCTTTGTTTTCTTGCTCTAATGCACTTAATTCTAAATCGAGTACTGTACCGTCTGCCAATTTAGCCACATGGAAAGCGATACTGGTCGCCGAGCTTGCTGCTGCCGGTAAATTAACATTGAGGCGATCGTCAATGCTTGGAATAGTACCGTTAGCAATACTCGTTGCTCCTCCAATGGTGCCAGATGTGCCCTTAGAACCTTGTTGATCGGTTATGCCCCAACGAATCCCGAGATCTTCAGATACGTCGTCTTTCACTGTCACCATACGCGCTTCGATTAGCACTTGTTTAATAGGAATGTCTAATACTTCTATTAAGCGGTGTACGTTTTCTAAAATCTCAGCCGTATCTTTTACCAGTAACGTATTTGTACGTTCATCAACAGCAACACTACCACGAGATGATAATAACGTTGAATCCGTAGTTTTAAGTAACTCGGCAATATCGATCGCTTTAGCATAGTTTATTTGTAAGTATTCAGAATATAGTGGTGCTAACTCTTTTACTTCTTGGCGATTCTTCAGGTCATTACTTTCGCGAATGGCAAGCTCTTCACTCGGTGCCACCATTAAAATATTGCCTTCAATACGCTTGTCGAGACCTTTAGTTTGCAATATAAGATCTAAAGCTTGATCCCAAGGCACATCATCTAAACGTAAGGTAATCTCACCTTCAACGGTATCGCTGGTCACTAGGTTAAAGTTGTTATAATCAGCAATAATTTGCAACACAGTACGCACTGAAATATTTTGGAAGTTTAGTGATAATGAACGACCATTATATTTCTTTGCCTCTTTAGCGACAGAGACACGCTCAACTTTATCGACGCTAACTTTAAACACATTGCCATCTTGGCGGTAGTTATAATCATAGTTGCCATCAACATCCACCAAAATACGGGCAGTTAAATCATCTTTAAATGTTTCAAAACTATTTACCGGTGTAGCAAAGTCTTGTACATCCATAACGTAAAGTAAGTCATTGCCAATATCGGTGTTATAAAGTTTTATTTCAAGCTTTGAACCAACTTGTTCTACATTCGCCGCGACAGAACGATTGCTAAGATTGAATAATATTTCTCCACCGCCGGTTTTATTGCGGCGAAAATCAATACTACTAATACCATTAACAAATGGATTGTTTGCTTCTACCGGACCAGACACATCATCATTAATAGTTAATCTATAACTATTACCAACAATTTTACCTTGATATGGTTTTACGTTAGACATTGCAACAATGATTTGTAAATCGCCACCTTGTTGTTGTGTAGTTAACTCTATTACACCAACAGCGTTTATCGGAATTTTACTTTTATTTAAATTAGAAATAGTGTCTGAGAAATTCAACATAATTTCTGCTGGGTCTGCAGATAAATCCACAGACGGTGACACTATTGATGATTCAAAAATTAACTCTAATTCTAATTGGTGATCAACCATTGAATGATATTTGACGTCCATAAGACGATTAGCAGCTATCGCACTAGGTATTAAACCCATTAATAATACTGCGCCTAAAAACGCTCTAAAAAATAATAACTTTGTTATTGCTTTTTTTATCGCGGCAGAAGATTCCATTATTCTCTCATCCTTCGCACGTTATTTTCCTGATAATTCTAAATTGCTGGATCTTTCTGCCCAACAACCTGAACCATCAGGGATTAATTCTATAATTTCGATAAATTGCGGCGTTACTTTAGCAATTCGGCCATGATAAAGCCCTAAATACTCACCTACACCCATGCGATAAACATTGGCATCACTAGATTCGACTAAAGCCCAAATAGTACTCTCTTCACTCAATGTTCCGCGCATTCTTAAATTGTCTAATGCATAAGTTTCTAAGCGACCTTTGCGACGTTTCAAGTCTGGTTGTAAACAATCTCTAGATGTATCAATCACCTCTTCTGTCAATTCCCTTGATGGTGGAACAAAAGGACTGCGCATTAATTCAGCTTGATAAGCAAAATGTTCAAACTTCGGTGTTTGCTTTAATGGTGGTATACGGGCAACGTGTTGCGCCTTTGTAGTAGTAACAAATAGCTCTAAATCGCTGCGTTCGCCAATACAACCACTCAATAAAAACACCATTGATAACAATAAAGGCAAAAATTTCATTATTTCTGCCCCTTATCGGCCTGTTTCGTTAATTCAGCCCCTTCTTTAAAACGATACGTTTTGGCGAGAATATCCATTGATAATCCACCGGCATCGTTCTGCTTGATAGTAAAATCATGCAAACTGACAATTCGAGGTAATTTGGCAACACCACTGACCATATTACCCATTTGATGATAATCACCTACTACTGACATCTTTATCGGAAATTCAATATAGAAATCACGTTCAATTTCATCATCCCAATCTAGGCTATTAATTCTGAGGCCAGCATCAGTTGCAACAAATGTTAAATCATCTAATAAACCTGGCATTTCATTTTCGGATGGTAGCATTTTAAGCAATTCGGCAAACTGCACCTCCATCACGTCTAATTGTTCACGGTATAGCTTAAGATTAGCTGCTAAACGATATTTAGTTTCAAAATCTTCACGAAGTTGAATTTCTTTTTGCTGTTCAGCTTCCATTTGATCGATCGAATCTGAAATAAACAAATAATAACTAGCACCGATAACACACACAGATAAAAATGCAGCAAAGACAATTTTTACCAGCTTGGGCCAACCACCAATATTTTCAAAATCGATATCGTTAAATTGATCTAGGTCGAGATTCATTTTCTCGCTCCTTGGTTCGGATCAACATTAGTGACTTGTGAATCATCACGGATAGTGACACGTAATTTAAACCGCTGTAACTGTCTTAATTCTTCATTTTGCGTCACAATCGATTGCATACTCGGATCGTTAAGATAAGAAGATGTTTTAACTTTTCTCATCATATTCGCGACGTTATTATTTGATTCGCTTCGTCCTTCGATTAATAACACGCTACCTTTTTTCTCTATACTTGAAAGATAAATACCCGGTGGCACTATTCGGACTAATTCATCTAAAACATGAGTAGGTAAATTACGCGACTGCTGTAAGTTGAGAATAATTTCAGTTCGACGTTCAATATCTTTTTTACGTTCGGTAATTTTTCTAATTTCTGCTATTTGGGTATCAAGTAAGGTAATTTCTGATACTAAATATGCATTACGCTGACGCTGATCTTCAGTGACAACCTCTAGAAAACCCAGAAATAAATATACTACAAGTGATGTCACTAAAAAAACTAACGCTAAAATACCGATAAAATCGCGTTTTTGCTTCTCTCTAGCTTCTTCACGCCAAGGTAATAAGTTTATGTTCGCCATTGAGCATAACTCCTTAGCGCAAGACCACATGCCACCATATATTTACTCATATTAGGTTGAAGTTGACTTTTCATAACATCATCTGCATGCAAACACCCCTGAAAAGGATCTGCAACTATGGTATGAGTGCCTAACTCGTTAGTTAGTAATTCAACCATTCCTTCTAGCTTAGCTGTACCACCACACAAAACGATATAGTCAACTTTTTCACGTCCACTGGCAGTACAATATATTTGTAAAGTTCGTTTAATTTGTTGTAACAATTGCATTTGAAACGGAGATAAAACTTCGAACATATAATTACGCGGTAATTGTCCAGTAATCTTAGCGCGTTCAGCCTCATCATGGGGCATCCCATAAAATGACACAATTGACTGAGTGAATAACTCACCGCCAAAAGCTTGCTCACGTATAAACGTCGTGTCACCATTTTCAACCACAGAAAATGTGGTCATATTGGCGCCGATATCAACCATGGCGATTGATTTATCTTTAGCGCCATCAGGTAACTGACCATAAATTAATTCTGCAGAGCGTCCAAGTGCATAAGCTTCCACATCAACAACTTTAACGTCTAGTTCAATGGCATCCAAAGAGTCTACACGTGAATCAATATTTTCTGTGCGGCATGCGCTCAGTAATACGTTAACTTTGGTTGGGTCGGTAATATTCGGGTTAAGCCTTTCAAAATCGATGCTGACTTCATCAAGTGAATAAGGAATAAGATTGTCAGCTTCAATTTCAATTTGAGCTTCCATCTCCTCTTCATTTAACGCTGCATCCATATAAATGACTTTAGTCATAACGGCAGAGCCAGAAACCGCGACAGCTGCAAACTTTAGGGATTTAGGTAAACCCCGTCGAATCTGTCTTAGCGACTCAATTACCGCTTCAGTATCACGAATATCATGATCGACCACAGCTCCCTTTCTAACAGGAACTGACGCATGATTTTGAATTTTATATCCATCCGCAGTCTTGCTCAACAAAATGGCTTTTATTTCATGAGACCCAATATCAATCCCAACCATCTGAGGTGCTTGACGCTTCCACAATTTAGAAAGCATAGTCCGTCATCACAATTCTATTTTTATTTTCTAAGAGATTAGCACATAATCAACTCGTTATAAGTATTTGTATAAAATGTTTCAGCATTTTACAAATTATATTTAGTTATTTCATGTTTTACTTCACCAAAAACTCTCCCGCTTATATACTACCGCTACTATTTTTGATTTATCTGGAATTATTGAGTGAAGTGGTTTAAACGTTTATTAATTGCATTTTTTAGCCTATCACTACTTGGCATTGCTGCTATAGCTGCCGCTTACTTTTATGTGCTACCTGACTTACCCGATGTTAATTCGCTAAAGACGGTCCAATTACAAACTCCGCTGCGTATTTACAGCCGCGATGGCAAACTGATTTCTCAATTTGGTGAGAAACGTCGCATACCTGTCGAGTATGAAGAAGTGCCCTTTCAGTTAATTAATGCCGTACTCGACACTGAAGATGCGCGCTTTTTTGAACATAATGGTATTGATCCGATTGGTATTATCCGCGCGGCAATCATATTAATAACAACAGGTAAGAAAAGCCAAGGTGCAAGTACGATTACACAACAGGTTGCCCGAGGATTTTTCTTATCTAACGAAAAAACATACATTCGTAAAGTAAAAGAAATCTTCCTTGCATTGAAAATTGAAAAGGCGTTATCGAAAAAAGAAATTTTAGCTCTTTATTTAAATCGTTCATTCCTAGGTAACCGCGCTTATGGTGTTGGTGCTGCTGCTCAAGTCTATTATGGTAAAGAACTGAGCCAATTGACACTACCAGAAATGGCAATGATAGCAGGCCTACCACAAGCTCCATCTGCAGCTAATCCAATTAGAAACCAATCACGTGCGATATCTCGTCGTAATTGGGTATTGAGTCGTATGCTAGAGAAACGCAATATTACTCAAGCAGAATATCAAGAGGCGATCAGTAGCCCATCGACCGCGAAATACCATGGTGCTGAAATTGATTTATACGCTCCGTATGTTTCAGAAATGGCGCGTGATTACATGATCCAGAAATACGGTGAAGAAGCAGCCTATACTAACGGCTACAATGTCTACACCACGATATCATCCGAACTCCAATTGATGGCGCAGGAATCATTAAGAGATAACGTTTTTGCTTATGATCAACGCCATGGATTCCGTGGTCCTGTGACTGAATTATGGACTGATACTCCGCTCGACCATGATGAGATTGTCGCTACGTTAAAACGCACCGACTCAATGCAGGGCATTATGCCCGCTGCAGTTATAAGCGTTCAAGATCAACAAGCACAGGTAATGGATGGCAAGGGCGAACTGATTACACTTGAATGGAAAGGCCTAAAATGGGCGCGTAAGTTTATAAGCGATAAACGCCAAAGCTTACCACCAAAACAAGCCAGTGATATTTTGACCGCTGGTCAACAAGTGTGGATCCGTCATAATGGTAAGTATTGGCAATTGTCTCAAATACCACAAGTCTCTAGTGCGACAGTGTCACTTGAACCTCATGACGGTGCGATTAAAACCCTCGTCGGTGGATTTAGCTTTAGTCAAAGTCAATTCAACCGAGTGACTCAAGCTAAACGCCAATTAGGTTCCAATATTAAACCTTTTATTTATGCTGCTGCGTTAGAAAAAGGTTACACACTGGCTACGCTCATCAATAACGCTCCGATTAACAAACCAGATACCCGTCAGGGCACTGCGTGGCGTCCTAAAAACTCACCAGACATTTACGGTGGTCCAACACGTTTACGTGTCGGTTTAGCTCAGTCTATTAACGTTATGTCAGTCAGAGCAATGCGCCACACAGGCTTAGATGACACTATCAAAAAACTAGTACAGTTTGGTTTTGATCCGAGTGATTTACCCCGAAATGAATCGTTAGCATTGGGTTCACCTTCAGTGACACCGTTACAGGTCGCCACTGCATTTAATAGCTTTGCAAATGGTGGTTATTTAGTTGAACCTTACTTTATCGATCGCGTGACCGACTCATACGACAACACGATTGAACAAACCATTCCCGCTATTGCATGTAGCAAACCAGTCCCCTCTGTTGAAGATGATGTGGTTATTGAAGATCCATTTGCTGCGATGGCTGAAGAATTCTCTCAGCAAGCTCCAGAAGCATCAGTAGATACATTAGATGGAGAAGTTGAAGCAACGTCCATTACCGCTGAACAAAACATTTGCAGTAATCCACAAGCTCGCTTTGCTAAGCGAGTCGTTTCAGAACAAACTGCATTTTTGATCACTGAAGCGCTAAAGAGCGTAATTTGGGGCGGCGGCGATTGGAGCAAAGGTACTGGTTGGAATGGTACAGCTTGGCGTGCATCTAAATTAATTAAGCGTCATGACATTGCGGGTAAAACAGGTACAACTAACGAATCTCGAGACACTTGGTTCAGTGGTTTTAACCCTACACTTACAGCAACATTCTGGGTTGGTTTTGATGACCATGGACGTCAGCTAGGGCGCTCAAGCTGGATGGCTACCGGCGAACCAGATCAGATATCAGGTGCGGAAGCGGGTGCTAAAACCGCTGGTCCTGGTTGGAATGACTATATGAATAAGGCCCTGTCTGGTACGCCTGAACCTTCTGTTATCCCGCCAAAAGGAATTGTATCTGCACGTATTGATTTAGCGACTGGCAAATTGACTCGCAAGACAGACCACACTACCGAGTTTGAGTATTTTGTTGAAGGTACAGAACCCAAAGAATATGTTACTGAAACACAGCAAAGTGGCGATATTTTTATCGACAATGTTGCTGAAGATTTATTTCAATAATAGGGTTTAAAATAAATTGATTAAAAAAGCCATTCAGTCGAATGGCTTTTTTATTACTGATTTTATAGCGTATTTAATCTTAGACAATGGTGTTGGGTATCAGTAATTGATGCAGTTCAGTTAAATTACGAACCTGATAACTTGGAGAGATATCATCACTTATAGGTTCGTCATGATGATTTAACCAACAAGTGTCGATACCTGCATTGATACCGCCTAAGATGTCAGAATGTAAGTTATCGCCAACCATAAGCACTTGATGCTTCTCCGGCTTTCCCATTAAGCTAAAAGCATGATGGAAAATAGCAACATCTGGCTTTGCTATACCTAGTTGTTCAGAAATAACCACCGGATTAAAAGCATCTTCAAAGCCAGTACGGCTCAAGCGGATATTTTGTAGCTCGGTAAAACCATTAGTAATTATACCAAGGTTAACTTTACCGCTTAGGGAATCAATCAGTTCCCGGGCACCAGGCAATGGCTGACAAATATCGGCCATAGCCGCAAGAAACTGACTGTTTAGATGCTGTGGAGTAACAGATAGTTTGTTCGCCCAGTGATGGAATCGGGTATGTTGTAAATGCGTAGCACTAATTAAACCGTTTTGATACTCGACCCACAATGGTTTATTTACTTGCTGATAAACAGCAAAGTCATCAATATTAAAATCAACTTCAAAGCGCGAAAACATTAATTTCAATCCAGCAAAAGCATCGAAATGAAATAGCGTTTCATCGGCATCAAATAAAATCCATTTATATTTATTGAGCAAATTCGACATCTACGAAGTCCTTCTTTTGTTTAAATGAATAACTAACCTCAGATCAAAATAATGCCCATTATTATAAAACTTTTTGTGCTGCTACTTATGGTAATAGGTATGATCTCAAGCTGAAGTGAGTTAACGATGGTGACTACGAGTTAAATAATGACATTAACTGCGCTTCTTGCTGCAGTAGACTTTGATAAATAGTTAACTGATTTATAGCGCGATCAAGATTGTGAGTTTGATACTTGATCCCAAAATATGTATCGCCATTTAAATAATCCGTTAAAAACCGTACTCCAAGCATTAATGGCATCACTTTAGTGCCGAGCCATAAACTACGTTTTTCGAGCGGAGTAATAATGTCAGCTAGAGATTCCATGTACGATTTTGTGGCTGCAATAATAATCTCAGGTCGGGCATATACATTGGTTAAATTAGTTGAGTCTTCTGGCTCTGGAGAGCAAAAAGCGCGCACCATATCACCAAAGTCATACATCAAATATCCTTTCATGCAGGTATCTAAATCAATAATGGCCATGCTGGACATATCTCGCCCAT
Organism: Shewanella sp. SR44-4; assembly: GCF_014163715.1. Classification (NCBI taxonomy): domain Bacteria; kingdom Pseudomonadati; phylum Pseudomonadota; class Gammaproteobacteria; order Alteromonadales; family Shewanellaceae; genus Shewanella; species Shewanella sp. SR44-4. The sequence goes on from NZ_JACJDU010000002.1 coordinate 23,765, forward strand.
CAAACAGCATATTATTGATTTTAGTATCATTATGACATATTCGAACCGGTAATTCGGCTTCGTATTGTACCAATGTTGCCAGTAAATTTGTCTGTGACAAACACAAAACGACCCAATCTTTACAATGACTTAATCGATTGTGAGTGTCAGCTGCCTTTGCATCACGCAATTGAGCAATACGCTGAGGTAAATTCAAAAAATCAGGGATAACATCGACAATGTAACTAGGGTTCAAATCACTTAATGCTGCGGCAAAATGCCCAAAAGCCTCAGCTGCCAACTTAGCTTGAGCTGGTGTATCAACCACTTCAATCGTGTTGCTATGAGGTAAGTAATCTATTGCTCGCCAAAAACCTTGTTCGCCTAAATCCAAATATAGTGCACCTGCTATAGTGGCTATTGGACTAACCACTTGTAATGGATAATGCTGCTGTTGGCGTTTAATCAGTAAGTGCTGGCTGATATTGGCAGCATTTTGAATGACCACCTTAGGTTCAATAAATACTTGGGTATTAATGCGCTGCAACACCAACGATTTTGATTTATCACTCACCAAGAAGGTTTGATTAATATGGCCATTACCCAATGGATAAAGCGTACTATGCTCACTACTAAAACCAAACTGAGGCAATACATTTTTACGGATAAAATTGACCAATCAAAAACTCCAAATCATGTTCATCAAAGCCAAAGATAACCAACACATTTCTTCTGTTTGGTTACCTTAATAATGGTTACTGGCTTAGTATCATTTCAAATTGAGGGTTTTGCATTAATGTTGCTTGGCTGCCCTTTAAACTAAATTCATAACCACACAACTTAAAGCTACCTCTAAGCGCAACATGATTAACAATGGCATCTTTATCCAGTGGCGTAAATCGAGCTTCACTGGCACCATCATCTAGTAGATCAACCGTTATTGGTCGGTAACGGCTACCGTCATTAAATTCAAGGTTGGTACAGGTTTTATCACCTATTGCAGTCGCTAAACGCCATAAATTTTGTTTATCACCACTTTCACCTAACCAACGTACGATAAGGATTTCGCCCTCTAAAGCGAGCCAAAACCCATCAGGCAGTTTGATCATTTGTCGAATGCTGGCTTGTTGTTGATTACTCATATCATCAACATGCTCAGTTTGCTCTGTGCCGTCGCCAGAAAATACACTGATTAAAGTGAAAACCAAATACACAACCACACTAACAGCAATAATAGCCACAGCAATTTTACCGATTAAAATCAACTTTGTCTGGTGTAACTTAGCCACATTCAACCAAGATTTTGCAAGTTCAGTAATCGACCCTGACTGCAACGCATCTTGATCAACATAAAGCGGCTGATGACTACGTTCTGGCGACGTCGAAAACGAATTGACCGGATCATCTTCTGTTGCTGTATCGAAATGTTGATCCATGTGTGTGCCAGCTTGCTCGAAACTTGTTTGCGGCACAGCATCATCATTAAATGGATGTTTGTCTCTATCGGCAGAATCTGGATGAGTTACACCCGTAAACGCTACTTCATCAGCTGGCTCTCTTGATGAAAAAGTGTTATCAGGCTGCTCATGAACAGGCATAACCTGCCCTTTCATTACCGGTTCTTGTCGATGAAAAACCGAGCCCGAAATGGATACTGATACCATGCTTGGTCCATAATATCCTTGCACATAGTTAATTGAATTTTTAGCCGGTAAGAATGCTAGGTAGCCACCACAAGCCAGGCCAAACAAAAACACTCCTGCTAGTGCGCCTAAAGGCGCCATTAAGTAGGTTAATATGCCAAAAACCAATACCGGAACAACACATACCATTGCCAATTTAATCGACTTATTGGCATCATTTAAGCGACGAACAGCCGATAAACCAACAATAGGCATTACTGCTAGCGTCACAATCCAATTAATTACACTTGCCGGAAATACAACAGCAGAGATTATTAGCAACAAAAATGCAGCTAAAATAACTCCCATTAACCTTAAGCCTGTGTCACGACCATCTCGGCACAGTAGGGTTTTTACAGACATCAATCATTCCTATTCATTTACAAAAAAATCAAAAAACAGCTGGCTACATAACAGAATGAGTCGGTGATTATCGTGCGTTATTACAACACAAATGGATTGTTCTCATCATCAAAATCGACACCCGCTATTAATAGCGCAAAGCCTACAGAATTTATCTTATAAAGCCATACCCAACCTAGATTTTGCGTTACTTTTTTATTCACTATCGCGTAAGTCACTTTTAAGCAATCCAAGAGTTGATTTCATTAATCTAATAGCTATTTGAGCATTTTAGACACAATACCAATATCTATCATTGCGCTAGCATAACCCTACAGTTAACGAGTATAATATTAAGCTTTCTTAATGAATAATCGGATGAGAAACCCTTTTTATGAGCACTCGTGGAAATCTTTTTATTGTGTCAGCCCCTAGTGGCGCAGGTAAATCATCACTTATATCAGCACTATTAAAAGATAAACCCAGCGATAAACAGGTTTCAGTGTCACATACGACCCGCAAACCTCGTCCAGGCGAAGTCGATGGCCAACATTATCATTTTATTACTGTGGAACAATTTAAAGCACTAATTACCCAAAATGCCTTTATTGAATGGGCCGAAGTTTTTGGCAATTTTTATGGCACTTCCAAGCTCGTCATCGAACAAACATTAGATAAAGGCATCGATGTATTTCTTGATATTGATTGGCAGGGCGCAGAACAAGTAAAAAAATTAATGACAACGGCGATTGGAGTGTTTATTTTACCGCCGTCTAAAGCTGAGCTTGAACGTCGTTTAACTGGCCGAGGTCAGGATAGTCAGCAAGTGATTGATTCGCGCATGGCACAAGCCGTTTCGGAAATGTCACATTATGCGCAATACGAATTTATAATTGTAAATGACGATTTCGATAACGCGCTAGCCGATTTAAGCGCCATTATTCGCAGTCAAAGGCTAACCTGTGCTAGTCAGCAGCATGCGCAAAATGATATGATTGTTGATCTCTTGGCAGATTAATTGTCATAGTGTACAATTTTGCGTCATTTTTTCCCATAGATAACACTGGAGTTTCAACACATGGCTCGCGTAACTGTAGAAGACGCCGTAAATAAAATCGGCAACCGTTTTGATATGATCCTGGTTGCAGCGCGTCGTGCACGCCAAATCGCCGTCCAAGGTAAAGAACCTATGGTTGATGAGATGAATGATAAACCAACGGTTGTCGCTTTACGTGAAATCGAATTAGGTTTAGTCACCTCAAACACTTTAGATGCTGATGAGCGCCAAACTGTTCGTGAACGTGAAGCAGCTGAAATTGCCGCTGTCGCAGCCATTGCAGAAGGCCGCGTTTTATAAGGAGTAGCGCCACTTGTATCTGTTTGAAGGTCTAAAAGAGTCAGCATCCAGCTATTTAGAGCCGGATCAAGTAGAATTACTCAAGCAGGCCTATTTGGTTGCGCGTGATGCCCACGAAGGGCAAATGCGCACAAGTGGCGAGCCTTACATTACCCATCCTGTTGCGGTTAGCCGCATCTTGGCAGACATGCGTCTCGATCACGAGTCGCTTATGGCTGCCTTGCTTCATGACACCATCGAAGATACTCCTGTCACCAAAGAAGAACTCACAGAGTTATTTGGTGTGGCGGTTGCAGAACTGGTGGAAGGTGTTTCAAAACTTGATAAAATCAAGTTTCGTGATAGAAAAGAAGCCCAAGCGGAAAATTTCCGTAAAATGATGATGGCAATGACTCAAGATATTCGAGTTATCCTCATCAAGTTGGCTGACCGAACTCACAATATGCGCACACTGGGCTCACTTCGCCCTGATAAACGTCGTCGTATTGCTCGCGAAACCCTAGAAATCTACGCCCCAATAGCTAACCGATTAGGTATTCACAATATCAAAATCGAACTTGAAGACTTAGGTTTTCAAGCCTATTACCCTATGCGACATAGAGTGATACGTGATGTTGTCAAAGCAGCTCGTGGGAATCGTAAAGAATTAATTAACAGTATTGAAGTGGCCATTGAAACACGCCTTGAAGAAGCTGGGATCCCCACTAAAGTCAAAGGTCGTGAAAAAAACCTCTATTCGATTTATCGAAAAATGCGCAGTAAAGAACTGCAATTTCAAGAGGTCATGGATATCTATGCGTTCCGAGTTATCGTTGACTCTATTGATACCTGCTATCGCGTGCTCGGCGCTATGCACGGATTATACAAGCCGCGACCAGGACGTTTTAAAGATTATATCGCTATTCCCAAAGCCAACGGTTATCAATCATTACACACATCATTATTTGGCCCTCATGCGGTTCCTGTTGAAGTGCAAATTCGCACTGAAGAAATGGATCAAATGGCCGACAAAGGTGTTGCTGCGCATTGGATGTATAAAAACAATACCGATACGGCTCAACAAAGCACTTCTCAAGTTCGTGCTCATAAATGGATGCAAAGTTTGCTTGAGTTACAGCAAAGTGCAAGCAGCTCATTTGAATTTGTTGAAAACGTTAAAACTGAATTATTCCCTGAAGAAATCTACGTATTTACGCCAGAAGGTCGCATCTTAGAATTACCGGTCAATGCAACTGCCGTCGATTTTGCCTACGAAGTACATACTGATGTGGGCAATACCTGTGTTGGCGCACGCGTTAATCGTCAAGCATACCCGTTGAGCCAACCATTAATTTCTGGGCAAACAGTTGAAATTATTACCGCCAAAGGTGCTCGTCCTAATGCAGCATGGTTAAACTTTGTCGTAACGGGTAAAGCTCGTGGTAAAATTCGTCAGGTATTAAAGAGTCTTAAAGGCGATAACGCTATCGCATTAGGTAAGCGTTTATTAAACCATGCCTTAGGTGATACAAAGCTTGAAACCATTCCTGCCGAATTACTTGAGAAAGTGATCAAAGAAACCAAACACACATCTTTAGACTCGCTGCTAGCAGATATTGGCTTAGGCAATGCCATGAGCATTGTGATTGCCCAGCGCTTGGTAGGTGAGCAGTTTGATTCGCAAGATAGCAATAAAGAAAAACCACAAATGCCAATTCGTGGTGCTGAAGGTATGTTGGTCACTTACGCCAATTGTTGTCGCCCAATTCCTGGTGATGCCGTCATCGCCCATGTAAGCCCAGGCAAAGGTCTGGTAGTGCACATGGAAAGTTGTGCCAATATTCGCGGCTATCAAGGCGAACCTGATAAGTATATTTCAGTACATTGGGATAACGTAGAAGGCGCAGAATACCAAGCAAATCTACGCGTTGAAATTGTTAACCATCAAGGTGCATTAGCAAAAATTACTTCTATCATCGCATCTGCTGGATCTAATATTCATAATCTCAGTACCGAAGAACGTGATGGCCGAGTGTATTTGATTAATTTACGTATTTCAGTTAAAGATCGTGTTCACCTTGCAAACGTTATGCGCAGAATACGTGTTTTACCTGAAGTATTACGCACCTCGCGTAACCGCTAGTCACTGATAACCATTAAAGAGAGCACGCACAACATGGCCGAAAAAATTATCATCGCAACCGACAAAGCTCCACAAGCTATTGGCACTTACTCACAAGCAGTTAAAGTCGGCAGTACCGTTTATCTTTCAGGTCAAATTCCGTTAGATCCAAAAACCATGACCATGGTAAGCGATGATTTTGCAGAACAAGTCGTACAAGTGTTCGAAAATTTGACCGCTGTATGTGAAGCAGCAGGTGGAAGAATGAGTGACATCGTTAAGCTCAATATCTTCTTAACCGATTTATCTCATTTTTCCACTGTAAACGAAATTATGAGTCGTTACTTCCAACAACCTTATCCAGCTCGTGCCGCTATTGGCGTCAAAGAGTTACCAAAGGGATCATTGGTAGAAATGGATGGAATAATGGAAATATAAGTACAACTGTATGATATTTTCTTAAGGCGCCTAGGGCGCCTTTTTTATTACCTATGACTTTTTCAAAGTAGAGTATTTGCTCAATATCTATTGTTTATTCAGTAGATTCTGCTAACGTGTTTATAGTGTTATCTTGCACACATACTGTGCAATTGTTTGCGCCAGCGCACAAAAATGGCCATACTAAATTTATAGAGACCCACAATAACAATAAAGAACATGGAAGCGTCGATGGAAAATTTAATTAAAACTCCTGTTGAGATGTTGTCTCATTGGGTAGATACGCAAGGTGACAAAGTTTACCTTCGCCAGCCGATTGACGGTAAATATGTTGATTTCACATGGCGTGAAGTTCAGCAAAAGATGCAACAAATTGCAGGTTCACTGCGTCATTTAGGTTTAGAACGTGGCGATAAAATTGCTGTATTGTCGAAAAACTGTGCCGAGTGGTTTATTGTCGATTTAGCATTAATGTACGGTGGTTACATTAGTGTGCCTGTTTATCCAACCGCTAATGCAGAAACTATTCGCTATGTACTTGAACATAGCGGCGCTAAAGCCATTTTTACCGGTAAACTCGATCATTGGGCTGAACAAGAAGCTGCTGTTGGCGGTGAAATTCTCCGTTTAGCCATGCCATATGACACCATGCCAGCACAATATCATTGGGATCACTTGTTAAAGCTGGGTCAGCCGCTCGTTGACGAGCCGTTCCCAACTGCAGATCAAGTCATGACACTGATTTACACCTCAGGTTCAACCGGCAAACCCAAAGGCGCGATTCAAAGCTTTACCAGTTATGGCTGGGCGTGCGAAGCGGTGATTCGTGATTTACAAACCAATACTACTGACCGACTATTATCGTACTTACCGCTAGCACACATTACCGAACGTGTGGCTATTGAAGGCTCGTCATTTTATTCAGGGGCAACGGTTTCTTTTGTAGAAAGCCTCGACTCATTTGTTGATGACATTCAACGCTGTCGCCCAACGGTGTTTTTCTCGGTACCGCGTTTATGGACAGTATTCCAATTAAATATCATCAACAAGATTGGTGAGAAAAAACTCAAAACCTTACTCAAACTGCCCATCATTAGCAGTATTGTTAAGCGTAAAATTAAGAAAGGTTTGGGACTCGACCAATCTCGCTTGAACGGCTCAGGCTCAGCACCCATCCCACCATCATTGATTCAATGGTATTACAGCATTGGCATCGATATTTGTGAAGCGTGGGGAATGACCGAAAACTGTGCTTACTCGATAATTAACTTCCCATTCAACGCCAAGAAGATCGGCACGGTTGGCCGGCCAGTTGAAGGCTGCTTAGTACGTCAAACTGAAGAAGGTGAGTTATTAGTTAAAAGCCCAGGCTTGATGAACGGCTATTACTTACAAGAAGAAGCCACCGCCGCAGCATTTACTGAAGATGGCTTTTTCCACACTGGCGATTTGTGCGAAATTGACGCAGACGGTTACATCGACATTACCGGCCGCGTTAAAGACAATTTCAAAACCTCAAAAGGTAAGTATGTTGCTCCAGTGCCGATTGAACGTAAATTAGCTCAGGACACTCATGTAGATTTAATTTGTGTTATCGGTTCAGGCTTACCACATCCGGTCGCGTTAGTGCAGCTTTCAGAAGGTTCAAAACTTCAGCCTCGCGAAGAAGTAAGAACATCGTTAAAAGAGACTCTCGATGGTGTTAATCCACATTTAGAGTCACACGAACATGTTGATGCCATTATCGTTGTTAATGATGAGTGGACCATTGAGAATGACGTGTTAACCCCGACGTTAAAAATTAAACGTCACGTACTTGAAAAAGCGTTTACCGCCAAAGTAGACGGTGTTCGCGGCGCCAAAGTACGTTGGGAAGACGAGTTGTAATAATCAGCTAACGATTATCTATCTTCAAAAAATACACGCAATATGCGTGTATTTTTTTGACATATTCTGTCAATATACCCGCCATTAACTATGCAGCGTTAACAATATCGTTGTACACCATTTATTAGGCAGAAACTCGAATGTTCATTGCGTTATCCATTATCGGCGGTTTTATTATTTTAACCATTGGCGCTGAAGCACTTGTGCGCGGAGCCAGTGCCGTAGCGCTGCGTTTGGGCATTGCCCCACTTATTATTGGCTTAACCATTGTGGCATTTGGTACCAGCGCCCCTGAATTAGCCGTTAGTGTTAAATCAGCATTAGCAGGTAATCCAGGTATAGCCTTAGGTAATGTCGTCGGCTCCAACATTGTCAACATTGGTTTAATTCTAGCTATCACCGCTCTTATTCGCCCTATTACAGTGCAATCTCAAATGGTGAAGCGCGACATCCCTATCATGATTGCCGCTTCAGTATTAATGTGGTTTTTGCTGCTTGATGGTGAAGTGAGCTTTATCGACGGTGCCATTTTATTCAGCGCGCTTGTTGGCTATTTAGTTTTTAGTTATGTTAGTGCAAAAAATAACCCAGAAGATCTGGATGTTGATGCCAGCCCGCAACACCCTGGCTTATCTATCGCATTAATCATTGTTGGTATCGCGATGTTAGTTGGTGGTGGCATATTATTTGTTGATGGTGCCGTCGATTTAGCCAAACAGTTTGGCATTAGCGAAGTCATCATTGGCTTAACCATTGTGGCTATTGGTACCAGTATGCCAGAGCTTGTCACCTCGGTGATGGCAGCTCTTAAAGGTCAAAGTGACATTGCCATCGGTAATGTTGTTGGATCAAATATTTTCAACGTACTCGGTATTTTAGGCGCAACAGCATTAATCCACCCAGTTTCCGCGGCCGGATTTAACGAAATCGATTTTATCGCCATGTTGATCTTCGCGTTCATGGTATTACCGTTTGCTTGGAGTGGCTTACGTATTGGTCGTCGTGAAGGTAGTGTTCTGTTAGCAGGTTACCTTGGCTACACCAGTTATTTAGTGATGCAAGTGGTTTAAGTTAGCGGAAATATTACTCACAATAAAGACCGAATATTGATTCGGTCTTTTCATAACAAATGCTAAATATTCACTCATATTTAACAAGCTCTACTGAAAATAAATGACATTTGTCATCTTCAATTGATGACCTTTGTGTCTAAGAATATCCTTCGTCTATCGCCATACTACACCTATCCCAACAACATCTTGATTGGGGAAACGTAAATGGAGATAGCCATGAAAACCTTACTACTGATCACCAGCTTAACCTTAGTCAGCCACACTAGCTTTGCTAATATTAGCGATATTGATGCTGCAGCTAACACCATGAATATCACTGAACTGAGTCAATACAGTGAACAAGCTATTGATTATGAAAAAGCCTATGCTGATTATCGCCTAGCCATTACAGCCAACATCATCGGCCAACGTCAACTCGCTACAGATTCATTAAACAATGCCCAGCACACATTAGAATCCCTTTTAGTCCAAGATCCATCTGCAGACCAACAAGCTCTACTTGCTGCGGTATACGGAATGCAAATCTCGTTTGATAATAGCAAAGGTGCCGTATTAGGAATGAAAACAGCGCAATTATTACAACAAGCAAACGATCTCGAACCTAACAATCCGCGAGTCAGCCTAGTGCGAGCAATTAATGCATTTTATACCCCAAGCGTATTTGGTGGCGGCCTCGATAAGTCACAAACATTAGCAACCCAAGCAATTAGTCAATTTGAGCAGCCTTGTAACGAAATCTGTTGGGGACATGCAGAAGCCTATACTTGGCGCGGACTAGCGAAACAGGAACAAGGCGACTTAAAAGGTGCTTTACAAGATTGGCAAACCGCCACTGAGGTTGACCCTCAGTATGGATGGGCAACATATCTGTTAAACCAACAAACAGTAAAGCAGTAATCGACCAGTTAATTATTACTCGCATAGGTTTTAGTTAGCGCGCAGTTACTCTATGATTAACTGCGCTAGGAGGCACAATGACATCATGTTTATCATCTAATAATGAAAAAAGTTACGAGCAAAAAACCGCTTGGGTTTACCTCATAAACTTAGGTTTTTACTTTATTCCCTTGTATTTCATGGACGGTCAATGGTTAAAGATTACGATTGCGATCGGATTATTAGTGCCCTTTATTATTGGTTATTTCTGGGCTTATAACAGTAGCAAAGAGCAAGCCCTCAAACCCATTGGGTTAATGTTTTTCACAGCAATAGCGTCGTCATTTGTTAGTAGTGGCGCCATATCACTATTCAGTTTTTGCTGCTTCTTTGTTGGTTTTTTCTACTCACTTCGCACTGCTATATTGAGTTTTATCGGACTGAGTATTTTGCTTTTAGTCATCGATATCAGCATGGGTTACTCAGGCTACTTTTTTACTTTTTATGGTATGGGAATTTGCTTAGGTGTCGGAGTGTTTGGTGTGATTGAACAAAATCGCCAACGAATAAAACGCCAGCAACAACAATCAAAAGATGAAGTCGCCAATTTAGCCACCGCATTAGAGCGCGAACGTATTGGCCGCGATTTACATGATGTTATGGGACATCACTTAGCCGCCATCGCCTTAAAAGCAGAACTGGCAGACAAGCTCATTACCTCAGGTAAAATCGACCAAGCGCAACTGCAAATTCATCAAGTTAGCGTGATAACTCGAGACTGTTTAAGCCAAATTCGCCACACGGTATCGGGTTATAAACATCAAGGGTTAACCCAAACGTTAAACACCTTAGCCAGCACGTTAAGAGATAACGCTATTGCTGTCAGCATAGAAGGCACATTCCCTAAACTCAGTGAACTCATGGAATCGCAAATCAGCTTGCTACTAACTGAGTTGATTAATAACACCATAAAACACAGCCAAGCGACACATTGCACCTTGTGTATTGAAACAAGCCAAGACTGGCTCAAACTCAACTTTATCGAGAATGTGCCGGTTAAAATCATCACCAAAGGCAACGGATTAACAGGCATTCAAGAGCGAGTAAGCTTGCTACATGGCACAATCGACTATCAATTAATTCCCCATTATAAAGTGAGTATCCAATTGCCACTAAGTGAGCCCGTTAGATGAAAATTCTATTAGCCGAAGATCAAGCGATGGTAAGAGGCGCCCTCGCCGCGTTGCTCACATTAGCGTGTGATAGCTTAAATGAAATAGAGATTGTCGAAGTCGAAGACGGCGATAAAGCGATGCAACAACTTAAAACAGATTCATTTGACCTGTTACTCACCGACATTGAAATGCCTGGAAAATCAGGTTTAGAGCTGAGCCAATGGTTACAACAACAGCGCAGCCAGACCAAAGTGATTATTTTGACCACCTTTGGCCGAGCAGGTTATATTAAACGCGCATTAGAATACGGTGTCGGTGGTTTTTTATTAAAAGACGCTCCGTCTGATGACTTAATTAATGCGATTAAACAAGTGATGGCGGGTAAACGGGTTATCGATCCAGAATTAGCTTTTACCGCCATAGGTGAAATAGACCCTCTCAACGACAAAGAAAGACGTGCATTGCGCCTGGCAAGCGAAGGCTTATCAACCAGCGATATTGCCAGTCAGTTGTTTATTGCAGAAGGCACAGTACGAAACTATTTATCGGAAGCCATCAGCAAACTCAATGCCAGTAACCGAATTGATGCTGCCAGAATCGCCAAGCAAAAGGGTTGGTTGTAATTAACGGCTTAATATTGCCTTGTATTCAAAGTCTGCTAAGATACCTTAAACATCTGTATATAATTACAGTGATTCGAGATTGATAGCTTGAAATCGCTATGGTTTTTACATCTTTGATAATCAATTTAGGTAAGCACAATTTGCTACGACTGGATCTTGTTCCGATCACCGACCTTAAAGGCGTTGCTAAAAAGGTTGCGGAAAAACTGGCTAAGTTAGGTATTAAAACAGTACAAGATGTACTGTTTCATTTACCGCTGCGTTATGAAGACCGTACGCAAATCCATCCTATTGCCGCATTACCTCCTGGCAGTTATGGCACCATCGAAGCAGAAATTCAGTCGACTCAAATCATGCAAGGTCGGCGGCGCATGTTAGTGTGTAATGTCCGTGATCACAGCGGAATGATGAGCCTGCGGTTTTTTAATTTCTCGATGGCGCAACGTAACGCCATGGAAAATGGTGCCAGCATTCGGGCTTACGGTGAAATACGCCGCGGCAATCATCATAAAGAAATTGTTCACCCAGAATATCAAATTATTCATCCTGGTGAATCGGTCACATTAAGCGACACGCTGACGCCTATTTACCCGACAACTGAAGGGGTAAAACAAGCCAGTTGGATAAAGCTAACAGAGCAAGCCTTGGCGATGTTAGACCAGGGTGGATTACCCGAATTACTTCCCAGTGGATTACAACCAAACAATATTAGCCTGCGTGATGCACTGCATATTTTGCACCGTCCCCATAGCTCTGTGTCCCCTTTTGAATTAGAACAAGGTCAACATCCGGCACAACAAAGATTAATCCAAGAAGAACTGCTGGCGCATAATCTGAGCATGTTGCAAATACGCCAGCGCAGTAATCAAGATGCCGCGGTGCCAATGCCTGCTACCGGGCAATTGTTAAGCCCTTTTTTAGCGCAACTGCCCTTTAAGCCAACGGGAGCACAACAAAGAGTTGTCGCCGAAATAAACCAAGATCTTCAACATCCAACACCCATGATGCGTTTAGTTCAAGGCGACGTGGGTTCAGGTAAAACTTTAGTGGCAGCACTGGCGGCATTACAAGCAATAGAAAACGGTTACCAAGTGGCCATGATGGCACCTACTGAGTTATTGGCTGAACAGCACGCAGCTAATTTTGCAACTTGGTTTGAACCACTTGGGCTAAAAATCGGCTGGCTGGCGGGTAAACTCAAAGGTAAAGCCAGAACCCAATCCCTTGAAGATATTGCCTCTGGTGCGGCACAAATGGTCATCGGTACTCATGCGATATTTCAACAAGCGGTGGTGTTTAACAAGCTGGCATTGATCATTATTGACGAACAACATCGTTTTGGGGTTCATCAACGCTTAGGATTACGAGAAAAAGGCGTCAGCCAAGGTTTTCATCCACACCAGCTAATCATGACGGCCACTCCGATCCCACGAACTTTAGCCATGACAGCTTATGCAGATTTAGACACCTCAGTAATTGACGAGCTTCCTCTAGGACGCACCCCAGTGACAACCGTTGCGATTGCCGATAGCCGCCGTGAGCAAGTGATTGAGCGAGTCAAACAAGCTGCATTACACGATAATCGCCAAGCTTATTGGGTATGTACGTTAATTGAAGAATCTGAGGTGCTTGAATGCCAAGCTGCAGAAGACACCGCAGCTGAACTCACCATTGCACTACCTGAGCTCAAAATTGGCTTAATCCATGGCCGAATGAAAAGTGCTGAAAAGCAGGCGATTATGGCGCAATTTAAAGCGGGTGAGTTGAACTTATTAGTCGCGACTACCGTCATAGAAGTCGGTGTAGATGTAGCCAATGCCAGTTTAATGATTATCGAAAACCCTGAACGATTAGGCCTAGCACAGTTGCACCAGTTAAGAGGCCGAGTAGGCCGAGGTGCTGTTGCTAGCCATTGTGTATTACTTTATAAAGCGCCACTGTCACAAACCGCCACTAAACGTTTAGGTGTGCTGCGCAGCAGTAATGATGGCTTTGTAATTGCTCAAAAAGACTTAGAAATCCGAGGGCCAGGTGAAGTGCTTGGCACCAAACAAACCGGTTTGGCAGATCTTAAAATAGCTGATCTAATACGTGATCAACATTTAATTGCCCCAACCCAAAAATTGGCATCACACGTTTACCAGCAAGTGCCTCAAAACGTAGATGCTATCATTCAACGCTGGATAGGTGATAGACAGCAATATGTCCAAGCTTAAATAGATCTTAATATATTGTTCATTATCATCAGTTATCACTAGACAAGTCTGCTGAATATTGCAGAATGGTATACTAATCGTATTCGTTATCTGGTCGTGCAGCGGGAATTCAAATGGCTGTAATCAGGGCGAAGGTTTGAAAGCATAGCCATTTTACGTTGAAAGGCTGCAACGCAGAGTTAAGTAATTAGAAACCCGTCCTTCGGAAGCGTTTCAAGCATTCAAGTACTGCGTTGCATTAACTTAAAAGGGAACAACCATTCCTATATTAATACGCCTTGAATTGAAAAGCTTGAGACGCTCTGAACGGTTAAGATAACTGATGTGATTGATATTATGCAGTATTTTTCGACTCCACCAAGATATTTATATCGATTAGCAATAACCCCAAGGAATTGAAATGCAAGTTAATGAAGAAGACCGAATTACCCCACAAGCCGCTGAGAAACCAGGGTCTAACATGCTATTAATCGCTATCGCGGTAATCGCCCTGTTAGGCGCGAGCAGTTATTTCTATTTTACCAGTGATGACACTGAAGAATTTGAACCGGTTGTTATCACTCCAGTTGAGCTGCCAGAGTCAGTTCCAGAGACACCAATAGAACAAACGCCTATTGAAGAACCGCAAAACATTACCACCACAGATGATGTAGTACCCACAGGAGACTCTGAAACATCTACGGAAGCTGTAGTTGCAGAACCACTTCCTGCATTAGCTGAGTCTGATGATTTTGTTGAAGCAAAAACATTAGCTATAGCCAACGGTATGAAAATAGCGCCGATGATCTTGAAAAAAGATATTGCCCGCCAATTTGTGGTGTTTGTCGATAACCTAGCCCAAGGCGATATTGTGCGTAAAGCTAGCCCGTTAAAAGGCCCTGACACGCAATTTACCGTGAGTGAAATAACCAACAAAACATATCTTAATCCAGATGGTTATCATCGATATGATTTGTATGCCAATTTTATAGCAGGTTTGAGCGATAAAGATTTAGTCGCGACTTACACTGAGTTAAAACCACTATTTGCCGAAGCCTTTACTGAACTCGGTTACAGTGATATTGATTTTGATAAGCGTATGCAACAGGCTTTTAGTATGATTGCTAGCGCGCCCATTATTGAAGACCCTATTGAGTTATCGTCAATCAGTGTTAACTATAAATATGTCGATCCTAACCTTGAAGCATTACCTAATGCCCAAAAGTTGTTGATCCGTATGGGGCCAGACAACACTCGAAAAATTAAAGAAGCTGTCAAAAAGTTGCAGCAAAGCTTTCCTAACAAATAAACTTTACATTAAACGGTAAAGCTATTTTATTAGGCAATCAGCGCGACGATTATCGTCGCGCTTTTTATTCAATATCCCTTTTTGTTCATTTTACCCCCAACTATGAGCCTTTTTCGTCGACACGACTTCTTATCGGTATTAACTTAGGTGTACAATTAGCAAGGTTAACGAATTTTAATCATTAGCATAATGATTGTTAACTCTTAGATAAGGATAGCGAGGCAGTTATAGAGGGAATGTAGTGCATTTAGTATTTGATCTTCTATCATGGGGCGCATGGTCACCTGACTTTCAAACAGCGGAGAGTTGGCAGCAATGGCAGCAGCCTAATAGCAATCTGTCGCCTAAGCCTGATTCGCCAGCTTTAAAGCACATTCCTGCCATGCAACGTCGTCGCTTTAGTCGCTTAACTAAAATGATGCTCACTGCCGCACACCAATGCCAACCAGAGAATAATTGCCGCAGTATTTTTTCATCTCGCCATGGAGAGCTCACGCGCACCTTAGGCTTGCTCAAAGATATCACCCAAAAACAAGCGTTATCGCCAATGGCTTTTAGTCAATCAGTGCACAATACGGCCAGTGGCATTTTCGGTATTGTTAATAACAATACCGCTTCGTCGACATCAATTGCCGCTGGTGAACAAACTCTCACGCAGGCACTTATTGAAGCGTACGCGCAATTAGTACAATCGCCACAACCTTTATTGGTCGTATTTGGTGATGACCCGGTTCCACCGGTATACAGTGAGTTTACTCACGAAGTCGAACTACCTTTGGCGTTAGGTTTGTACCTAGCACCATTCAATAGTAGTGCCCTACAAGCCAAAAATCTGGTCGAAGACACCGCTTTACAATACGGCTCTGCTCAACGAATGCTCCTTAGCGTGTCCGATCATCCGCTTGACCACCACAATAAAAACAACATCAGTTTAAGCGAGTTAATTCACCATATTTCTACTGCCAAAAATATTCAAGGTAAATTGTGTCATTGGTACTGGTCGCTTGAACATCATGCCTAAGCAACCTCATACAACTCTGCATGCTGACGCTATTAAGCAAAAAAATGCCATCCCCCAAAAACTCAGCGGTTTACGTTATGTTCCACGCTGGATCGGTGGTGTGTGTTGTTATATTGCTTTTGGTTTAGGCGGCTTGTTGAGTTCATTGACTATTTTACCGCTATTACGATTTTGGCCTGGCGAGAAAACAGTGCGCGTAGCTCGAGCCCAAAAAGCCGTCAGTTGGATGTTTAAAGCATTCGTTGCCATGCTCAGTTTTGCTGGAGTAATTACTGTCAGCACCAAAAATATTGAAGCACTACGGCAAACTAAGGGGCACATTGTCATCGCCAATCACCCAACCCTGGTGGATGTTGTGGTATTAATTAGCCTTATGCCTAATGCGGGTTGTATTGTAAAACAAGGTTTATGGCGTAATCCGTTTATTCGCGGCGTACTCGCAAGTGCTGGTTATATCCCTAATCGCGGCGCAGACTGGCTTTTACATGACTGCCAGCAAGTGCTGCGTACCGATACTAATTTGATTATTTTCCCCGAGGGTACCCGAACATTAACAGGTAATATTGTTAACCCCTTTGCGCGTGGCGCGGCCAATATTGCCTTGCGCACCCAAACAGATATTTTACCCGTGGTGTTACGTACTGATGTTGCAGGCTTAACTAAGCAACAATCTTGGTACCAAATTCCACGGCAAACCATCAATATGTCAGTAGAAATTGGCACAAGCATGTCATACCTGCTGTATGATGCTAAACGAGGTAATGAAGCCAAAATGGCTCGACAGCTAACGCGCGACTTACAGCAGTTTTACCTTGATACACTTAAACAGCCTATCAAATCATATTGATAGCCATACTTATAAGAAAGACAAAAAATGAACTTACACAATCAAATAAAACAACTGATCATTGATTGCTTAGATCTCGAAGATGTCACTGTCGATGATATAGAAACCGATGCGGCCTTATTTGGCGAAGGTCTGGGCTTAGACTCGATCGACGCACTTGAATTAGGCTTAGCAATTAAGAAAGAGTTTGATGTCAAAATTGAAGCCAACTCTGATGCGACTAAAGCACACTTTTTCAGTGTTGCTAGCTTAGCTAGCTTTATTGAATCTCAACGTGTTTAGGAGTCAGCATGCAAAATCGTGAACAAATCCTTGAGATGCTAAGTGGCATTTTAATTGATGAATTTGAAATAGAGGCAGCAGATATCACGCTTGAAGCTTCTTTGTATGAAGATCTAGATTTAGACAGCATTGATGCGGTAGATTTAGTGATTAAATTGCAACAGCTGACGGGTAAAAAAATTCAGCCAGAAGCATTTAAAACCGTGCGCACGGTCAATGATGTCGTTGATGCCATAGAAGGCTTAATAAAAAGCTAATGCGGTTAATCCTGCAGATTATTACGACCTTGATGATTATTGCTTACCCTATTGCGGTGTACTTTGGTCTGCAGTATTTACCACCAGGCTCCATCGCTTTGCTGTTGTGTTTGTTATTATTGCTACGGTTTATGGTCACTAAGCAGCAAGTAAAATCCATGACATTGCCAATACTGGTGGGCATAGGATTGACCGCGGCCAGTTTCATTACTCAACGTAACGACTGGTTACTGTTTTATCCGGTGGTGATAAACCTGAGCATGTTGGGGTTATTCAGTTATTCACTGATTAATGGTCCAAGCATGATTGAGCGCTTAGCACGCTTAAAAGAGCCTGATTTACCAGACTCAGCTATACCTTACTTACAAACCGTCACTAAACTTTGGTGTGGGTTATTTATTGTAAATGGTGCTGTGGCGACCTATACCGCCATAGCAACAAGTATTGAAATATGGACGCTTTACAACGGACTGATCGCCTACCTGCTTATGGGGTTACTGCTCAGTGGTGAATGGATTTATCGTCGCTTTTGGTTGAAAAAACATGAATAAGCTTTTACTCAATTGGTTATCTACAGGGCCTGCCTCGCAGCAGCTAATCAGCTTTGACCATCATGACATCATGACGGGATCGTTGTTTTGCGCGCAAGTGGCCCACTTACATGCTCAGCTGATTCAAAGTGATGCTCAGCGTTGGCTGCTTGCAGCTAAGCACAGTGATTTATTTGCCGCTGGTTTATGTGCAGCCTTGCTAGCCGGTAAACAAGTGATATTGCCTGCCAACACCCAACGAGGCACCTTGAGCGAGCTCAACCATGAATTTGATGCCATTATTGCCGACACGCCATTATGTGAAGTGCGTGAGTATATCGCGCTCAAAAAAGAACTTAGTTTGCCCGCTGCAACTTGGCCTAAAACCAAGCTATTAGGTGAATTAGTACTATTCACCTCCGGCAGTAGCGGTCAGCCTAAAGCTATCAAAAAAACACTGCAACAATTAGATGCCGAAGTCAGTATTCTTGAGCAAACATTTGCCGAACATTTGCCTCATTGTTCCGTGGTATCGACAGTTTCACATCAGCATATTTATGGTTTATTGTTTAAAATCTTGTGGCCTTTAGCCGCGAGCCGAGCATTCTTAAGTGAACAAATCGACTTTCCTGAAACCTTAAGTTACTACTTGGCCATCATGCCAAATTTGTGTTTAATCAGTAGTCCAGCTCAATTGACCCGCTTGCCTGATGCTCTAGAAAATCAAAAACAACAACGTATCCCAAGCTTAATTTTCAGCTCTGGTGGTCCGTTAAATTTTGATGCTGCCCAAGCAGTTAAACAATGCTTTAATCAATTGCCCATTGAAATATTTGGCAGCACTGAAACCGGCGGTATTGGATATCGACGCCAACAGCAACCCATGCAATCATGGCAAGCATTTACCCAAGTGAATGTCGATATGGACCCGAAAGATGGTGCGCTGATGTTGCAGTCTGTTTATTTAGAAAATCCAACTCAATGGTTAAAATGTGATGACAAAATTGAGCTGTTAGATGATGGCCAGTTCCGTTTATTACATCGCCTTGATCGCATTGTCAAAATTGAAGAAAAACGCTTGTCGTTAGCGCAAGTGGAACATTTACTGCAAACTCATCCTTTTGTCAGCGAAGCGGCCGTCACAGTTTTAGAGCAACCGCGCACCATGCTAGGTGCTGCAGTCTGTTTAAGTGAATTAGGCCAGAAAACACTCAAAGCGGAAGGAAAATTAGCCGTTAATAATGCCTTAAAAAACCATTTATTGAGCCAGTTTGAACGTATCACCCTACCACGACGCTGGCGTTATCCTGCACACTTGCCACTCAATAGCCAAGGCAAGCGTACTCAATTAGAAATTATAGCCTTATTTAGTCATGATTAAGTCAGAATTACCGCATATTGTTAGCCATGAAGGCGATAATAATCTCTATCAATGGCGTTTATTTGTCAGTGCAGATTTAGCCTTTTTCGATGGCCATTTTCCTCAGCAAGCCGTATTACCAGGTGTCACCCAATTGGATTGGGCGGTTAAACTTGGCTGTGAGGCATTTGGTTATTCAGCCCAAGTGGCCACATTAGAAGTGCTTAAATTTCAGCAACTCATTTTGCCCGATACCTATGTTGATTTGATCATTGAACATCAACCTCAAAAAGCAAAACTGATCTTTAGTTATCGAGATCAAGATAAACGGTTTGCCTCTGGCCGTATTGCGCTTAAGCCTGCAGTAGTCACTCCTGCGCCGATTGCCAATGAGATTGCCTCATGAAGCTAGCCTTGGTTATTCCCAATTACAATCATCATATTGCCATTGAACAAACCTTAACTGACTTGGCAAAATTCAATCTGCCTTGTTATTTGGTTGATGATGGTAGCCAGGATGAAACCCGTTATATTTTACAAGCCATGGCAGATAAATTTAGCTGGCTAACGCTCATTAACCATCCGTTTAATCGCGGTAAAGGCGCGGCAGTAACCAGCGGCCTACGCCAAGCATACCGCGATGGTTTTAGCCATGTATTACAGGTTGATGCTGATGGACAACATAATTTAGACGATATTCCGTTAATGATATCGACTGCAGAACAACAGCCACAGGCATTGATCTCTGGCCAACCCATTTATGATGACTCGGTGCCTAAAGGACGTTTATACGGACGTTACATCACCCATTTTTGGGTATGGGTTGAAACCTTAAGTCTCGACATTCAAGATTCTATGTGTGGTTTTCGGGTGTATCCATTAGAGGCTACCGAACAGTTATTAAGCCAGCAAGCACTGGGTGAGCGGATGGACTTTGATATTGAAATCATGGTCAAACTGCACTGGCAAGGTACTCCAGTGGTTCATGTGCCGACCAAAGTAATCTACCCTGATGACGGTATTAGTCACTTCCAAGGCTTGCAAGATAATGTGCGCATTAGCTGGATGCACACTAAATTATTTTTTGGTATGTTGACTCGTTTACCACAAATTCTGAATAAAAACAGTCCGCATCAACATTGGTCATCAATGGGAGAGCGTGGCAGTTATTGGGGCATAAAGTTACTAGCAGAAAGCTATCGATTAGGCGGCCACTGGCTTTGCCGAGCGATTATGTATCCGGTGATTGGTTACTTTTTTCTAACCGGTGCTTCAGCTCGTCAAGCGTCGATGAATTTTCTAGCCCGAGTGCAGCAACAAGTTCCTGAGCATCCAGATTTACATCAACCCACCCATTGGCGCGACAGTTTAAATCACTTTATTGCTTTTGGTAATGCTGCTCTAGATAGGATCGATGCCTGGTGCGACCGCATCAAACTCAATCAAGTCGATTTTAACGATCGTCATATTCTGGCAAACCAAGTGGCTTCTGGTCGAGGAGCCGTACTGATTGTGTCGCATTTAGGTAATTTAGAGCTATGTCGTGCGATTTCAATCCACCAGCAGAAAGTGAAAGTCAACGTTATGGTGTTGACTCAACACGCCGAAAACTTTAACAAAGTATTACAACAGCTGAACCCACAAAGTAGTCTGAACCTTATTCATGTTAATGAACTTGATCCTAGTACTTCTATGCTGTTACAGCAAAAAATTGATATGGGCGAAATAGTGGTTATTGCAGCCGACCGCACCTCATCAAACAGCCAAGGTCGGGTGGTTTACCTACCCTTTCTCGGTCATGAAGCGCCGTTTCCCCAAGGACCATTTATTCTTGCAAGCTTGTTAAATTGTCCGGTTTACACCATGTTCTGCATTCGCCAACAAGGCCGCTATAAAGTACATATTGAACACTTAAGCGATAGCTTAAAAGGCCCGCGGGCAGGGCGCATTGCACGCTTAACTGATGCAATGAAATTGTATAGTCAACGCTTAGAGTATTTTGCCAAACAAGCACCATTGCAGTGGTTTAACTTTTACGATTTTTGGCATAAAGACGAATTGATTGATCGTCCGTTTTCGCGCCCCGCTACTGCTGTCAATACGGGTACAGCACCTAATACTGGTAGTGCACTTAATACCGGAAGTGCACTTAATATAAGTGCTGCGTCAAATACAAATACTGCACCCGCTAACAGCACCACTTCACCTAGTCAGGATAACTAATTCAATGAGCAACACTTCTTCACCGTCATCATCTGCCGAAAACACGGTGCATTTAGGCCAAAGCTACCTGAGCCTTGAACAAGTGGTCGCTGTCGCCAAAGGCGCAACAGTCAAACTAGCGGATGCTGCAGACTATGTTGAATATATTCAAAAAGGCGCCCGTTTCATCGACAGTTTGCTGCATGAAGAAGGCGTAGTATATGGCGTCACCACAGGTTACGGCGACTCCTGCACAGTCAATGTCAGCTTAGACTTAGTCCATGAATTACCGCTGCATTTAACCCGTTTTCATGGTTGTGGTTTAGGTGATGTATTTAGCCCAATGCAAGCCCGCGCGATTATGGCTTGCCGCTTAAACTCATTGGCGGTGGGTAAGTCGGGTGTCAGCTATTTGCTGCTACAGCGCATCGAATGGCTATTAAATAACGATATCACCCCGGTTATTCCTCAAGAAGGTTCGGTTGGCGCTAGCGGCGATTTAACCCCACTATCTTATCTTGCCGCTGTATTAGTTGGCGAACGTGAGGTGATATACCAAGGTAAACGCCAAGCGACCAAAGATGTTTATCTGAAATTCGGCATGATGCCATTAACCCTGCGCCCTAAAGAAGGCCTCGCGTTAATGAATGGCACAGCAGTGATGACCGCACTGGCCTGTTTAGCTTATGATCGATCGCAGTACTTAACTCGTTTATCAAGCCGTATTACTGCCATGGCATCGTTAACGCTTAAAGGCAACGCAAATCATTTTGATGAAATTTTGTTTGCCGCCAAACCTCACCCAGGACAAAACAAAATTGCCAGTTGGATCCGCGAAGACTTAAATCATCATGCGCATCCACGTAATTCTGACCGCTTACAAGACCGCTATTCTATACGCTGTGCACCGCACATCATTGGCGTACTGCAAGATGCTTTGCCCTTTATGCGTCAGTTTATTGAAACCGAACTCAATAGCGCTAACGACAACCCAATTGTCGATGCCGAGGGTGAACATATCCTCCATGGCGGTCACTTTTATGGCGGCCACATTGCCTTTGCCATGGATGCGATGAAAAATGCAGTGGCCAATATCGCCGATTTAATTGATCGTCAAATGGCTTTAGTTATGGACCCTAAATTCAACAATGGCTTACCGGCTAATTTATCTGCTGCAGAAGGCCAACGTCGCGCCATTAACCATGGTTTTAAAGCGGTACAAATCGGTGTTTCAGCTTGGACTGCTGAAGCATTAAAAAATACCATGCCTGCCAGTGTGTTTTCACGCTCAACTGAATGCCACAATCAAGACAAAGTGAGCATGGGCACTATTGCCGCTCGCGACTGCATGCGAATATTACAACTTACTGAACAAGTCGCTGCCGCCGCATTACTGGCCATGAGCCAAGGTATTCAGCTGCGGGTGATACAGAAAGAATTAGACCCTAATTCGCTAACACCTTCACTTGCCACCACACTGGCTCAAGTCAGTGAAGATTTTGAACTGCTTACCGAAGACCGTCCATTAGAAGCAGTACTACGCCAAACAGTAGACAAAATTCAACTGGGTCTATGGGAGGTGTGTTAAATGAAAGGTTTATTACTCACAGAAATGGAAATGGTGATCCCGTTTCACGATGTCGACTCGATGGGCATTACTTGGCACGGTAATTACTTACGCTATTTTGAGGTTGTGCGTTGTCAATTACTGGATAAACTCGGTTATAACTATCGCACTATGCAAGAGTCCGGTTATGCATGGCCCATTGTCGATGTGCAAATTAAGTACGTTAAAAGCAGCACCTTTGACCAAAAAATCAAGGTTATCGCCACCATTGTTGAATGGGAAAACCGCTTACGTATTAACTATCAAATTGTTGATGCCGACACCAACTCGCGCATCACCAAGGGCTATACCATCCAAGCCGCAGTTGAGATTGCTACCCAAGAATTATGCTTTGTTACTCCTGAAGTGTTTCAGCAAAAAATTCGCCCATTACTCGATGCGAGCCAAGTGTAATGAGTGCCCGCAGCAGAGTAATTGTTAGACTATTTACTAGCCTATTTATTAGCGTATTGGCGCGAGTAAGCAGCATCATTATGTTGTGTTGCCTGTGTATTGCGGCCACCTCGGCTAGCGAACCTCCACCAGCAAGCAATAATGAACCTCTTACTCAAGCACAACTGGCTGACATTCAGGCGTTGTATACTCAACCAGCCACCACAGAGGACCTCAGCGCGCTAGCGCAGCAACTGAATCTACAACTAGATACTCGTGGGCAGTTTGTTCAACTACGCCATTTACAGGTGCTTATAAAGCCCTTACTCAGCCAAGGACAGTTTATATTTAGTCCAACGCAAGGATTGGTATGGCAGCAGCAACGTCCTTTCAACACCTTGATGGTGCTTAAAGATCAGCAGTTGATCCAACAAAACAGCCAAGGCAAAATTCAACACTTTAGTGCTGGGGCTAATGGCAACCCGATTGCACAGCAATTACCGCGTTTATTACAAGCCATTATGGCGGGCGATATTGATGCCTTAAGTGCCGATTTCAACTTATTTATGCCTGCTGCTCAATCAGTAATTCAGCCCGTAATTCAGCCTGCAACTAAGCCTGAAAATAGGTCATGGCAACTGGGCTTACAAGCTAAAGACCCACAAGTGCAATCGTCTATGGGTAACATTACCCTCAGCGGCGATACCCTTATACGTTCATTAATCATGACCAGTAACCAAGCGGATATTAGCGACTATACTCAAATTCAATTTACTCAGCCCCAACAAGGGCCGCTGAGTGAAACTGAGCTGGCACTTTTTAGTCTTGGCAATGAGTCCGCTAAATAATGCAGCCAATATCGCTAACCGCGTTGTTATCTCCTATTGGGCGTTTTGTCTTATGGGTATTATTGCTACTGACAATGTTAGTCACTGGCTTAATACAATGGCAACAGGGCGCGCATATTCAAACTGATATTTTGGCGATGTTGCCGCATTTACAACAAGACAAACTCACTGAAACAGCATTAAACAGAGTTGAACAGCAACTCGCTAACCAAGTGTATATTGCAATAAAAGCCGATGACGACAACCAAGCTATCAGTGCCGCACAGCAACTGATGGATGCACTAGATAAACAGCCACAACAGCCCTTTATTCACATTCGTAGCGGCGCGGATGATCATCTGCAAGACTTAGCTAAAGTGTATTTCGAACATCGCTTTACCCTACTCACCGCCGAGCAAGCTAAAGCGATTGAAACAGATAATTGGCGCCAACTGCTTAACGCGGCCCAAAATCAACTTTATAGCGCATTTGGTTTTGCCAACAGCCAGCTGCTCAGCAATGATCCGTTACTGATGTTTCCAGCCAACTTACTGGCGTTATCACCTAATAGTGCGCTGCGTAGCCAACAAGACATTTTACTCACCGATACTACCAATGGTGTGGCTGCGATTGTCATGGCCAAAGGGCGCGACAGTGCTTTTAGCCCGACCGCTCAGCAACAGCAAATTCAAGCATTAGATGCTGCATTTAGCCAAGTGGCTCTGCATGTCCCCGATGTCAGTTTCCTTAAAGCTGGTGCGCTTTTTCATGCGATTGCCGCCACCGAATCAGCCAAACAAGAAATCAGCCGAATTGGCTTAATTTCCATGTTGGGGATCATCTTATTAGTCTGGTTGGCCTTTCGGTCGATTATGCCGTTATTTGCCGCACTACTGACGTTAACCACTGGGGTGGTGTTTGCGTTTGTCGCCACCTTAAGTATTTTCGGTGAGTTGCACTTACTCACATTAGTGTTTGGCACCAGCTTAATTGGCGTCGCCATTGATTACAGCTTTCACTTTTATTGTGAAAAACAAGCTCACCCTAATAACAACGCCAGTGACACTTTAAAGCAGATTTTTCCGGCGCTCACTCTCGCACTTGCTACCAGTGCCAGTGCCTTTATCGCCATTGGCTTTACCCCATTTCCGGGAATGCAACAAGTGGCCGTCTTTTGTGCTGCTGGGTTAATTGGTGCATACCTAACGTTATTATTGGTGTTTCCATTACTGGGTAACCATGCGCTTAAACCAACGCCAGGATTAACCCTTGCCCAAGGTTATTTGGGGCTATTACAACGTATTTTCACACCGAATAAATTGTGGCAAAAAATAGCTATAGCGGCTTTGCTCATTGGTTTGGCAACAATATTGTTTTTCGGTTTGTCACAAACGGATTCTAACGATGATATTCGTCAGCTACAGCAAAGCCCTGAAGCCATCACCACCGAAGAGAACCAACTACGGCAACTGCTCAGCGGCGGCACCGATAACCAATTTATTTTAGTCAGTGGTCCCAATGAACAAGCTTTATTACAAACGTTAGAGCAACTGACACCAGTACTGGATAAAGCCATAACTGATGCTGAGTTAGACCAAGCTATCAGTCTCAGCCGCTTTATGCCCAGCATTGCCAAACAACAACAACACTATCAGTTACAGCAACAGCTTTATGGGCAACATTTAGACGAAATCATCAGTGAAATGGGCCTTGATGACAGCATAAGCACCAGTATGATGGCACAACTTAATCACGCCGAATCACAATGGTTAACCCCAACCATGGTGCTAGCCAAAGCTAATGATGATTTACAGACGTTATGGCTTGGTGCGATCACAACAACAGACAAACCCCAGCAATTTGGCGCCATAGTGTTACTCGGTGGCATACATTCGTTAGCCTCTCTTGAGCAACGGCTGACTGAACATAAATGGCCTTTAGGGCAAGTGCGGTTAATCGATAAGGTCGGTGATATATCCCATTTAATGGGCAAGTATCGCCAACTAACATTACAGCTATTGATGTGGGTATTTGCTTTAGCCAGCCTACTGTTTAGCATTAAATACGGTATTAAGTTGGCATTCGCTATCGTCGCTGTCCCCGCTTTATCAGTACTGCTCACGCTAGCTTGTTTAGGGCTTGTCGGCTCGAGCATTAGCTTGTTTCACGCCTTAGCGCTTATTTTAGTCTTAGGCATTGGTATCGATTACAGCCTATTTTTTGCCGAAGCCAAGCACACCAGTCGCGGAGTGATGATGGCAATCTTTATGTCAGCCTGTTCAACACTATTGGCTTTTGGGTTGCTGGCGCTGAGTCAAACCCATGCTATTCACTTTTTTGGTTTAACGCTTCTTTTTGGGATCAGTTTTTCATTTTTACTGGCACCGTTTATTTCATTTATTACTAGGAAAACTGTAAATGCCATCTAGTCATTCACATACAGTCAGCAACATGGACGTTGACGTTGCCATCATTGGTGCAGGCCCTTCTGGCGCCATTGCCGCAAGCCTATTACGCCAACAAGGGCATCAGGTTGTTGTTATTGAAAAACAGCATTTTCCACGTTTTTCGATTGGCGAAAGTTTACTGCCTTGTTGTATGCAGTTTCTCGAACAAGCAGGCATGCTTGACGCCGTTAATCAGGCTGGATTTCAATTTAAAAATGGCGCAGCATTTCAACACCAAGGACGCTACACCACCTTCGACTTTACCGATAAATTTACCCCAGGCCCTGGGACTACGTTTCAAGTTCAACGGGCAGATTTTGATAAACTTCTAGCCGACACGGCTATCAGCCAAGGGGTTGAGATCCATTTTGGTCATCAAGTTGATGCGATTGATTTGACTCATAATCCTCGCTTAACGGTAACGAATGACCGAGGTGCACAATATCAAGTGAATGCTAAATTTGTGCTCGATGCTAGTGGTTTTGGCCGAGTATTACCGCGATTACTGAATTTAGAACAACCATCAAATTTACCGCCACGCAGCGCCATTTTCACCCATATTGAAGACAACATTAGCGATCCCCATTTTGATCGTAATAAGATCTTAATCAGTGTTCATCCTCAACATAAGGATATCTGGTACTGGTTAATCCCTTTTAGCAATAACCGTTGCTCAATTGGCGTGGTGGCTGAACCACATTTACTCGAGCATTTATCCGGTAGCCTTGAACAACAATTGTTAGCGGTGATTAATGAAGAGCCTGAGCTACAGCAGTTGCTGAGTAATGCCAATATTGTTCAGCCTTGTGCCACGCTCAAAGGTTATTCGGCTAATGTCACCACCTTAGCAACCAATAAGTTTGCTTTACTGGGTAATGCTGGCGAGTTCCTTGACCCGGTATTTTCATCTGGGGTGACAATTGCCATGCAGTCAGCATCAATGGCGGTTGCCAGTTTGAATAAACAACTTAATGGCCAAACGGTTGATTGGAATAGCGAATACGCTGCGCCATTAATGCAAGGGGTTAACACCTTTAGAACCTATGTCCAAGCTTGGTATGACGGGCGCTTTCAAGATGTCATTTTCTATCAGCAAGCTGACAACAAGATTAAACAAATGATCTGCTCAATTTTAGCAGGCTACGCTTGGGACATGAGCAACCCGTTTGTAAAAGAGTCCGAACGACGCCTCAATACCATTGTTGAATTATGTCAGGAGCCAAAGCCCAATGTTGCTTAATCTGCTGGGGCGTTCTGCGGGGATTATATTGCTTCGCGTGGTGGCGCTATTACTGCTAAGCCTATTAAGTGCTTGCAGCCAACAAATCGAGCGGCAAACTTGTGTCCCACTCGCCAGTGAAGCACAATATTGCCTAAGCTCAGCCTCTGCGCTGTTAACAACGTCACCGCAGCAAGATATCAGCTTAAGCCAAATGGTCAGCTTTACCCATGGGCAAGAAAATCATGAGTTATTAACCCAGCTGGAGCTTAATTCACTACAGATGACGTTAGTGGGATTAGCGCCACTTGGGCAAGCATTATTCACGTTAGTGTACGATGGCCAAACCCTGCAAAGTCAGCAAAGCCTGTTATTAGGTGAGCAATTTAAAGCAGAGTATTTAATGGCAATAATGCAGTTGATTTACTGGCCAACGGAGCAAGTTAATCAACATTTAACCGGCGGTGAATTAGTCACTATGGCATGTGATATGCCGTTATGTAAGCAACTTATTGATGCCAGTGGAGCCTTAATCACGATAACGTATAGCGATATCGACTCGTGGTTAGCGCAAGTGAATGTAAACATCGATGCCGCCGATATTCATATGCAAATAAACCCAATTGACTAACTAATTAACTAACTGATTGAATAACAGATTGATAAACAAGCGCTCCAGCATAATCCAATAAACCGAGATAAATAGGCCATCAAACTAAACATGAACAGTCGCATAGCAATAACTCACATCGGATTGTGTACACCTCTGGGCAACTCGCCAGAAGAGGTGCTGCCGCGTCTCATTAGCGGTGATATCAGTGCTATGCAATGGCGCGATAATTTATTGTTCGATGCGCCTACATTAGTCGGTTGCGTCGATGACAAACGGTTAATAGAAATTGCCGATCATCTCAGTTTATTTGCTTGCCGTAATAATCGTTTATTAAACACTGCCGCCCAGCAACTTGTGCCCGCAATAGAGCAAGCTAAGCAGCGTTTTGGTTCCCATCGCATCGGAGTGGTTTTAGGCACCAGCACCTCTGGCATTTCCAAAGGCGAAGCGGCATTAAAGTATCAGCTTGAACATGGCCATTTCCCCCCGAGTTACCATTACTCGCAGCAGGAACTGGGTAGCCCCAGTGATTATTTAAAACAGTTGTTTGAACTGTCAGGCCCTTGTTATACCGTATCTACAGCGTGTTCATCGAGTGCAAAAGTGTTTGCCAGTGCTCAGCGGTTACTCAATGCGAATATGTGCGATATGGTAATTGTGGGGGGTGTAGACAGTTTGTGTCAGTTAACCGTTAATGGCTTTGCCGCATTAGAATCGGTATCCAAAGGCCATTGCAATCCGTTTAGTCGCCATCGTGATGGAATTAATATTGGTGAAGGGGCTGCTTTATTTACTTTAGAGCGTGGCCAAAGTGACGTCATGTTGGCGGGGATCGGCGAGTCTGCCGATGCTCATCATATTTCAGCGCCACACCCGCAAGGATTAGGTGCTATTGCCGCTATGCAACAAGCCCTGGCAGAAGCCAACATTGCTGCCGAAAAAATCGATTATCTCAACCTCCACGGTACCGCTACTCCCAAAAATGATGCCATGGAATCGCGTGCGGTCACTGCAGTATTCAGCCATTCATCACCAGCCTGCAGCTCAACCAAGCCGCTCACGGGCCATACTTTAGGCGCAGCTGGCGCGATTGAAGCTGCCTTTTGTTATTTATTATTAAGCCCACTTAACCATGATAAGCGTTTGCCGCCGCACATCTGGGATGGGCAGCAAGATACTAATGACCCGAATATCGCTCTCGTTAGTGCCAACAACAATACTGGCCTTAGCCAACTCAACTTTATTATGAGCAATTCATTTGCCTTTGGCGGCAGTAATGCCAGCCTGATTTTTTGTCGAAAGGATGCCTAGTTCCATGTCAATAGTCACTGCAACGCCGGCGATGTTAGCGCAAGATATAAGTACTTTTATTCCGCATCGATCACCGATGATCTTGATTGATAATGTCTTAGAACATCGCCCAGACTGCTTAATCACCGCAACCCATATTAGCCCTAATAGTGCCTATTTCGACGCTCAACTCAATGGCGTGCCTAATTACGTTGGCATCGAGTATATGGCCCAAAGTATTGCTGCATTAGCGGGTGTTGAAGCCTTACTGTGCGACGATACTATCCGAGTCGGTTTTTTACTCGGCACCCGCAAACTGCAAATGCATATAGACACCTTTACCTTAGGTGAGTCTTATCGCACCCAGGTGACTCGGCTGTACCAGGAAGAGTCTGGATTAGCGGTATTTGACTGCCAAATTTATCATCACCAAACGTTAGTGGCGGCAGCTAATGTCAATGTATTCCAACCACAAGACACCCAAGCCTATATTGATGAAAGCCAAGCTGACGGCTAAGCATGATCAACAAACCTTTTGACACCCCATTGGAGTTCCTCGAATCAATCACGGAGAGACATTTTGAATAATAGAGTATTAGTTACCGGTTCAAGCCGAGGAATAGGCAAAGCCATCGCAATTAAATTAGCCGAGAATGGTTTCGATATTGCGCTGCACTTTCACAGCAATCATGCTGCCGCAGCGCAAGTACAAAAAACCTTATTAGATCTTGGTGTGCAGGTTAGTTTACTGCAATTTGATATTGCCGACCGCCAAGCGGTCAAGCTTGCTATCGAAACGGACATTGCCGAAAATGGTGCCTATTATGGCGTTATTCTTAATGCGGGTATTAATCGCGACACCGCCTTCCCTGCGATGACCGAAGATGAATGGGACAGTGTGATCCACACTAACCTTGATGGTTTTTATAATGTTATCCATCCTACAGTGATGCCAATGGTGCAAGCACGTAAAGGCGGACGTATTATCACCCTAGCCTCAGTGTCAGGCATTGCGGGTAATCGTGGCCAAGTGAACTACAGCGCATCAAAAGCGGGAATTATTGGCGCAACTAAAGCCTTGTCGCTTGAGTTAGCTAAACGAAAAATCACCGTCAATTGTATCGCACCAGGGTTGATTGAAACCGACATGGTCACCGATATTTCAACTGATATTGTCAACCAAATAGTGCCGATGAAACGCATGGGCAAACCCAGTGAAATAGCCGGGCTAGCTAACTTTTTATTATCAGACGATGCCGCCTACATAACTCGCCAAGTGATCTCCGTTAACGGAGGCATGATATGAAGCGTGTAGTCGTTACCGGTATGGGCGGGATTTCCGCATTAGGCCAAGACTGGCAACAAATTAAAGCCAGCCTATTAGCCAAACACAACTGCGTTATTCGTATGGATGAATGGGATCGTTACCCAGGTCTAAATACTCGACTGGCAGCGCCAGTGACTGATTTTTCTTTACCTGCCCATTATTCACGTAAAAAGATCCGCTCTATGGGGCGAGTATCCATGATGGCGACACGAGCCAGTGAATTAGCGCTTGAAGATGCAGGTTTGTTGAACGACCCCATCCTTAATTCCGGTCAAGTTGGCGTTGCTTACGGTTCATCTACAGGCAGTACCGATCCCATTATGGGCTTTGGTGACATGTTAAAAACGGGCGAAATGTCGGGGTTAACCGCCACCAGTTATATCCGCATGATGGCCCACACTACCGCGGTTAATATTGGGGTGTTCTTTGGCCTGCAAGGCCGTATTCACACCACCAGCAGTGCCTGTACCTCTGCCAGTCAAGGCATTGGCTATGCTTATGAAGCGATTAAATATGGCATGCAAACCATTATGCTCGCGGGCGGCGGTGAAGAGCTTTGTCCTACTGAGGCGGTGGTATTTGATACTTTGTATGCCACCAGCACCCAAAATGAAACTCCAGAGCTAACGCCACGCCCATTTGACCAGAGCCGCGATGGTTTGGTTATCGGTGAAGGAGCTTGTACTTTGATATTAGAAGAGCTTGAACATGCTCAAGCCCGTGGTGCAAATATTTATGCTGAGTTGGTTGGTTTTGGCACCAACTCAGATGGCCAACACGTCACTCAACCCAATGCTAATACCATGGAAGTAGCGATTCGTTTAGCCTTAAAAGATGCCCAACTATCGGCACAAGACATCGGTTATATCAGTGCTCATGGCACCGCTACTGATCGCGGTGATATAGCTGAGACTGCCGCGACTCATGCAGTATTTGGCGCAGAAACGCCAATATCGTCATTAAAGAGTTATACCGGTCATACCCTAGGAGCCTGTGGTTCATTGGAAGCATGGACTAGTATTAACATGATGAATGAAGGCTGGTTTGCACCAACACTCAATCTTAATCATGTCGACCCAGAATGCGCCGCGCTCGATTACATTAAAGACGATATTCGTCATATCGACACCGACTATATTATGAGTAATAACTTTGCTTTTGGTGGCATTAATACTTCATTGATTTTTAAACGTTGGCGTTAATCATATAAGGGTATAGCTCCTTTGCAGCCATATAATGCAGGCGAAAGCGATGCTTTCGCCTGTGTTTTTACACCTTGTAAGCCGCAGCTTTGGCTTGATAGTCTTGAGTAATCCGTTTCATTTCTACCGCGCCACCAGCCAGCTTTTGAACTTGCGCCGATAAAAGTACAACGGCTTGGGCGTTATCCAAAATCTCCGCACCTATTTGAGTCAATCTATCTGCTTGTTGTTGTGTACCATTTGCCACATTGTGGCTCAAGGTAGCCACTTGACCTATTTGAGCAGAACGTTGCTCAAGTCCTTGAGCAATGCTACTGGTGTGGACTACATTTTGCGTCGTACGTTGCTTGCCTTGATCCATCGACTCAACGGTTTTTAGCATGCTGACATTTAAACGACTCAGTACTTTTTCAATACCATCGGTAGACTGACTGGTACGCTTTGCTAAAGTGCGAACTTCATCTGCCACAACGGCAAAACCACGGCCACTCTCACCCGCTCTAGCCGCTTCAATCGCCGCATTCAACGCAAGTAAGTTAGTTTGATCTGAAATACTGCGAATGGCCTGCAACTGTGTGGTAATAGCACTAACATCAGTGGTTAAATCAGTCATTGATTCAGTTACTTCAGTCATATTAGTTTCTAGCGCCTGCATGTCTTTCATAATGCTTAATGCGTTCTGGCGATCGCCAAGACTTGAGGTTGCCCCCTCTCTTGCTTGATCAGCTGAAATTTGGCTGTCATGAGCCATTTGCTGAAAACTGTCAATAACATGTTGAGTCGATTCGGCAATCAATCGCGCTTGGTTATTTTGCTGTTGTACCGCATGTTGAGCTTGATCGCTCAGGCTCATTAAATTGTCGGAAGTACTTGCCATTTTCACAGCAATATCGCGATAGTCGTTAAACAATTGCGACAACTCTTCCAGCATCAAATTAAAGGACATTTCTGCCTGAGTATCGGCTGAAGGTAACCGAATCGATAAATCTTTATGCTGTGAAATATGTTGAATTGCACCAGCAATACGTTGATTGGCAACTGAGTCTGCACGCATAAATAAGGCAATACGAATTAAAATACCGGTTTCAGTTACGGCAAACAGCGCATGAACGAGCATGATACTCCAGCTACACTCGCCAGCAAAAATCATCACTGGCGTATCAAATAGTTCAACACCTTGTAATTGGATATAAGTCATTAAGACGTGATGTATCGCCACGGTCAACAAAGCCGCCACTAACGGCTGCCAGCGCAGGTAAATAAGAAATATCCCCATGGTAGCAAAGATATGAAAGTGCATTTCAATCATGCCCATTTGGCTTTGAACTAATAGCCCCGATACTGTCATCATAATCACAGCAGCCACAATGCCAAACAACTCAGTACCTTTTAGCAAAACATAACTGAGCTGTGATATTACCAATACTGCTATCGCGGCGGTGATACTAAATGTCAGCATTTTAGCGCCGATAAAACCACTCGCTGCTAGTAGTGGAGCCTGCAGCAACAATAATCGATATATATATGAATCATTTTTTTTAAGCAGTGTTACTGTTTGATTATCATTCATACATATCCCTAGTGTTGAGTTGAAATAATATGGTTTAGGTCGATGAGCATTTTGGATGTTGAAAGCTGCTTAGCAGTGTAAATACGCGCGATTTTTCCGTAAGGATCCAACAAAAATAGATTACCTACATGATTTATAGTTACGAGTTGTCGATTGATATTGTCAGATAAGCGTAACTCAAGTTGATGTAAATCTGACTCGGACAATGACGCACTGACAAAACGTTTAGATCGTGCATCGATCACCGCTTGGCGCACGGCTAATGTGTCGTTATCAGGATCGATAGTCACAAACATAAATTGAACCTCAGCTTTATTTATCGAAGCATCCTGCTCTATTCGTTGCTCAAGTTGATCTAATTGCTCAATGCGTATTGGACAAATTTCTGAGCACGACAAGAAGCCTAAAAATAAGTAGGTATATGTTCCCGCGGACGCAGGGTACTGGTGAACTTGTTGATTAACGTCTTGCCACCGAAAATGAATCTGTTGGCCGTCATTTCCGGTAATGCCATAAGCCTCTGTATCTGAAGCCCACTGATTGATCAGCATCAATATAGGCATAAGACTCAAAGCGAGCAAGATTAATACTGACGCGATGACAATTTTTCTGAATTTCATAAAAAATAAATGACAGTATGACGGCTTTTCAACGGTAAACCCGTAGGCTTTTGTTAATGAAACTACATTTTTGAAAAGTAAAATTGGCATCAATCTAGATACTGGTTGTATTAATTATACGCAGTAAATACTTTTTTGGATTAATAAAATAACAACAAAACACAAAATAAAAAAACGCTTAATGAACCTTTAAATGTCAAAGGCTCATTAAGCGTTAAGTATGCGAATTCGTGGCGTTATCTAAACATCGATAAAATGATTAGAGTGCTATTGCATCAATATCAAGCTTAGCTTGGCTAATACCTGCTTCGGCTGCATCTGGGCCCATATTTAATGATTCAGCATAAATGGTTTCGACGTTGTTAATTCCAATGAAGCCCAACACAGTTGTTAAGTAAGGTACAACATGATCTGTAGACCCGCCTTTATGCGCTCCACCACGAGTCGTCACAATAATGGCACGCTTACCTTTGATTAATCCAACGGGTCCTGTATCGGTGTAAGTAAACGTTACACCGGCACGAGCAATAAAATCGATCCAATTTTTTAACGTTGTCGGTATGCCGAAGTTGTACATCGGCGCTGCGATAACAATGGTGTCATGATCGTTAATTTCAGCGACTAATTCATTCGATAGTGCCACTGCAGATAATTGACGTTCGGAAAGGTTATCGCCGCCACGTAAACCAGAAGCTAGCTCACCATCTAACATTGGCAAGGTATTTTTACCTAAATCACGCACTGTAATTTGTGCACCTTTACTGCTCCATTGCTGATTTAAATAATCAACTAATGCTGAAGACTGTGAATAACTGCCTAGAATGCTTGATTTTAAAATTAATACTTTTGCCATTGTTAAGTCTCACCCATATGTTTGTTGGGTCATATGCTATGTGCCTGACCAATGTAGCTAGTATATTGACCTATAAAAAAGAATAATAGCGCAATAATTATGCAATTATATTCGATAAAATCGAAACATATTTACTTGTTCAACGCGAATATGTTAATCAACGCGACCATTTTTTGGCGGTAAAGACACAAATTGGCCGGTAAACGTAGCACACATAATGTCATCACAATATAACGCCACTTCTAAGGTGATTTTGACTCGCCGGCCTCGGTTTAATGGGTTCAAATCAGTATAGGGCCAAATAACTTTGGCATAGGGCTGTTTAGTCACCGGTTTTAAATACCTGACTTTTGCATCAGCTAATACAATATCACCATGGGCTTGTGACAATTGCTGCTGTAACCACACCATTCCCCAGCCTGTTAATGTCATTAAGGTATAAATACTGCCAGCGAACATGGTGTGATGTAAGTTAACGTTGGGCTCTAAAGGTGCAGTGACTTGTAGGCTATCTCCATTAAACAACACTGGTTTAATGCCCATAAATTGACTAACAGGAATCGTACTATGCCAAGTTTCACACAAGGTCTGCAGTAAAGCATTGACCTTGGCATCTGATTGCGCTTCTGTGAATGAAATATCAAACATAACGGCATCCCTCCGATGATGACTGGTTAACCTCTACTGACAATAATAGAATGGTAATAAATTAAGGCCTTATACCTGCAGATTAAAGGTCACTGGGCCATCATTGACCAACTCGACCTGCATATCTGCACCAAATTGTCCTGTCTGTGTCATAACCCCTTGTTGGCGACAATATTCGACAAAAGCCAAATAAAGGCGATCGGCTTGTTCAGGAGTTGCAGCGCTCGAAAAACTGGGTCTTAAGCCTTTGCCGGTATCTGCTGCTAAGGTAAATTGCGACACCACCAATAATTGTCCACCGACTTGAGCCAGATTAAGATTCATTTTTCCGTTTTCATCACTAAACACCCGATAATTAATGACTTTTGTAGCTAACTTAACCATTTTATCAATATTATCTTCGCGCTCTATGCCTAGTAATACTAACAAGCCTTGGTCAATTTTGCCGACTATTGTATTGTCGACCGCCACTGACGCGCGTTTAACTCGTTGAATTAATGCAATCATAACTGCCTTAAACTATGCTATTTGATGATGCTTATTGAAGAAAATAAAACAAGGCCAACTGAGAGACCACAGGTAGCAACATAACTTGCTACTTGTGGCCCATACAGACTAGTTGTTACTGAATACATTGGCGTAGAACACCAATGCCACTTAAGATTTATCAGACGACGAAATGGATTTATCGACCACTAGAGGATCGTGCACATTATTGAGATTCTGGCTTTTAGTCTCAGTCTCTGTAAAAATTTCAGCTTTAAGATCATCCGCGATGACCGCTAAACTTTCCAGATACTCTGGCAGTGCGGCAGTAATTTCTGCACCGAGTAATACAATCATCCACGATAAATATACCCATACAAATAAAATCGGCACTACTGCCAGTGCACCATAAATGGCTTCATAACTCGGAAATTGGGTCACATAAAACGCAAAACCCTTTTTGCCTGCTTCAAATAATACCGCTGCTACAATCGCTCCCAATAGAGCATGTAAAAAATGGATTTTCTTGTTAGGCACGACCATATACAGCAGTAATATAGATGCCACAGAAAACAGCAATGGTAGACGCTCAACAATCCACGGGACTAATCCAGACAACTCACTGCCTGTTACCACCTCTAATGAAACAACATAAGAGGTGGCCACTAAACTTGCACCAATGAGTACAGGACCTAGAGTTAACACCATCCAGTACATCGAAAATGACACCACGTAAGAGCGCTTTTCGGTAATTCGCCAAATGTTATTCAATGCTTTATCGATAGCTGAAATCAGCATAATGGCAACAAACACTAACGCAACAATACCGACAAAGGTGCCTTTAGATGCATTAGCGACAAACTCGTTGATATGCACTTGCACCGTATCACCCGCTGCAGGTATAAAATTATTATATATAAAGCCTTCAATATTGCCGCGAATACCTTTAAACACCGGAAAGGCCGATAACATCGACATGGTGACAGCCAACATAGGCACCAATGACAACAAGGTCACATAGGCCAAATGACCTGCTCGTATATTAATTTGGTCTTCAGCAAGCCGTTGTTTGAGATGGAGTAGAAACTGCCAAATCCCACTAAAAAAAGCCGCAATAGGGCTGTAATCAAACTTTTTGGGCATAATAATCCTTATTTCATACCATGTTAGTGGAGATAACATTTGTATTAAGTCACTAACTTCGTACAATGTTATAACATATTAGTCATCGAATAATGGAGCAAATTGATGTCACAACAAGGTTCGGCGGGTAATATACTCGCAGCTGTCGCGAGCTTATTTTTCCCAGGCCTAGGTCAGCTTTTACAAGGGCGTATATTAGCGGCTTTGTTATTCTTCTGCATTACTGCTGTTTGCTATTTCTTTTTTGTGTTGGTCATCCCAGCCATTATCGGTGGTTTATTCCATTTATGGAGCATCATCGACGCAGCAAAATTTAAATCAGGCAGTTAACTCATAAGGTAGTTAACCTCAACGAGGACACTTTTCGCCTCACACAATAAAAGAGACACATTGATGAAAAAATGGATATCACTGGCACTATTAAGTAGCAGTTTACTGTTGAGCGGTTGTCAAAGCGCCTATTACGGTGCAATGGAAAAAGTCGGCTACCACAAACGCGACATTATGGTCGATAGAGTTCAAGAGGCTAAAGAGTCGCAGGAAGAAGCACAAGAGCAATTTAGCTCTGCATTGGAAGAAATGCAGGCGCTTTTGGCATTTGATGGTGGCGATTTAGAAGATGCTTATAATAAAGCGAAAGATGAATATGAGTCTGCTCAATCTGCAGCAGATGAAGTGAGTCATCGCATCGAGAAAGTCGAAGATGTCGCGGATGCATTATTTGACGAATGGCAAACTGAAATCGAAGAAATCAGCAAAGCCAGTTTACGTCGTAACAGCACCAGCAAGCTCAATGAAACCAAGCGTTCATATAAAACGCTAGTGAGAAGCATGCGTCGTGCAGAAGCAAAAATGCCACCCATTCTAACTGCGATGAAAGATAATATGCTGTATTTAAAACATAACCTAAATGCGCAGGCTATTGGTGCAATTAAAGGTGAGTTTGCCAATTTACAGACTGATATCTCTAGCCTGATTAAAGAAATGAACAAATCGATTGCCGAATCGAACAAGTTTATTGCCTCAATGGAACAAGGTTAAACCTTACCTAACCTATCAACTTAACGCCCTTAGCGGTAACCTA
Source organism: Shewanella sp. SR44-4 (assembly GCF_014163715.1). Classification (NCBI taxonomy): domain Bacteria; kingdom Pseudomonadati; phylum Pseudomonadota; class Gammaproteobacteria; order Alteromonadales; family Shewanellaceae; genus Shewanella; species Shewanella sp. SR44-4. The sequence goes on from NZ_JACJDU010000002.1 coordinate 62,629, forward strand.
TGCTGTCATAGTCTATGACGGCCTAGGTGCTGCTTTTGGGTATTTATATGTGCCTATTTGCGTATTTGTGCTTATTCGATCGGTGACTGGTCCACTGGCAATGCCGTACGGCTAAATATTTGCTTCAAAACTACTGTAGTTTCAATGCTGGCGACAAACTTGAGGTTGCCGAGCGATTTTTTGATAAATTGCTCATAAGAAACCAAATCTTTGGCGACTATTTTGAGCATATAATCATAAGATCCAGTTACCACGGCGCATTCCATCACTTGAGGTAATTGTGCCATGGTTGACTCAAATAACGCTGTCGATTGATCAGTATGTTCCGTTAAGCGTATCGATGTATAAACCACAACATTAAGACCCACTTTAAAAGGGTCAACTTGGGCACCATAGCCTAAAATCACTTTATCTTGTTCAAGCTTTTTGACTCGTCGTAAACAAGGAGTATCCGACATATTAACCTTATCGGCTAATTCAGAAACAGCCATCCGGCCCTGACGTTGTAAAATTTCTAATAGCTTGAGGTCTTTCTTATCCATTGAACAAATCGCTTTTTAGTGAGTGATTAACGGTATAAATATCATATTCCTGAGTGAAATCCTCTACAAATTTACGTTAATCACAAATATTTCAAGCAAATGGGAGCCACAAAACAATAAATGCCATAAAGTTAACATGGCATTTGTCTAAAGAGGGTAATTTGAGGTGATACTCGCGAATAACAAGAGCACTTAACACTCGTCAATATCGACGACAACTAAAGGTGACTCTCCTGCAACTTGTGGCTGAGAGTATCTAATTTCACATTTATTCGCAGCATAATCCGCATTAGGACGAATACGTAACCCGCTTCGATTATTAACATCGTATGTTGTGATGTTAAATTCACCACCGCTACCGTTGTCGGCAATGTTAATCATCCTGATGATACCTGCTGAGGTATGACGCGGATATCCGTAAGCTAGAGTCACTGATTGGCCTTGTACTGTAATACTATTGCCCAAACCATTACTGGCTCCAGGGGCCGTTTCATCGCAACTGGCGCTTATCACGCAAGCTGAATAGACCAAAGTTTTACCGCTGTTAATTGCTGCTGCAACACCCTGCATACTGCTCGCGTAAGCATTACTTTTTAAATCGATAAATTTCGGAGCAACCACGACAGCAAGAATGCCTAAAATAATAATCACTACCACAAGTTCTATTAAGCTAAACCCTTGCGGCTTACGCCACGAAAAACAACCATGATTAAATGAGCATGTATGTATCAATTTAGACATCCTGCAGCCAAATAAAAAATAACATTAATCTCTATTCTAAAATATTAATCAGCCAGTATCACCTGACTTTTGCCGGCATGTTTAGCCTGATACATCGCAACATCAGCACGATGGATTAAGCTATCTGTATCGCTATCAACACCATTATAAATGGCAGCGCCAATACATGCACTAATGATTAAAGAATGTGAGCCTATTTGAAAAGGTTGTTTGATCAGTTTAAGAACACTGTTGGCAGTGGCCATAACAGCGTCACTGTCGATATCATTCGGTAAAAGTAATACAAACTCGTCACCACCATAACGCGCAAGAATTTCACTCGGAAACAAATGCTTACTTACCTGTTAACCAATTTTGACTAGCAAAGCATCGCCAATGCCGTGCCCGTAAGTATCATTAATGACTTTGAATCCATCGAGATCGATAAAAAGGATTGAGAACGGCTGTTTTTTATCCCGTAAACGCTCAGTTGCCTGCCTGTTCGACAACCGATTAGCGAGTCCAGTCACCACATCATGATTGGCTAAATGTAACGCTTTAGTTTTGGCAATAACTAAATCTGCAGTGCGATCTCTGACTCGTTGAGATAACTCTTCACGGCTGTTTATCACCTCTTCTGACATTTGCTGAAAACTATCATTCTCACCTCTTTTGAGCAAAAAAAAACCCGATAATCAATTATCGGGTTTTTTATTGGTTTGCTTGTTTAAGCAATTGTATTCAAGAATTACAAGCTGTAGTACATCTCAAACTCAAGTGGGTGAGTAGTACGTGCAACACGTTCTGCTTCAGCCGTTTTAAGTTGGATATAAGACTGGATAAAGTCTTCGCTGAATACGCCGCCTTTAGTCAAGAACTCATGGTCAGCTTGTAAATGTTCAAGTGCGTTTTCTAATGACGTTGCAACCTGTGGAATTTCAGCAGCTTCTTCAGGAGGTAAGTCATATAAATCTTTATCCATTGCTTCACCTGGGTGGATCTTGTTTTGAATACCATCAAGACCAGCCATAAGTAATGCTGAGAAACCTAAGTATGGGTTTGCATGTGGATCAGGGAAACGCGCTTCGATACGACGGCCTTTAGGGCTTGGTACCACTGGAATACGAATTGAAGCACTGCGGTTACGTGCAGAATATGCAAGCATTACAGGCGCTTCAAAATGTGGCACTAAACGCTTGTAAGAGTTAGTGCTTGGGTTAGTGAACGCATTCAATGCACGAGCATGCTTAATAATGCCGCCAATGTAATAAAGCGCTAAATCACTCAAACCAGCATACTTATCACCTGCGAATAAGTTTACGCCGTCTTTAGCTAAAGACTGATGCACGTGCATGCCGCTACCGTTGTCACCAACGATTGGTTTTGGCATAAATGTCGCTGTCTTACCATAAGCATGCGCCATGTTATGAACAACGTATTTTAGAATTTGAATTTCATCAGCTTTCTTAGTCAACGTGTTGAAACGTGTTGCGATTTCGTTTTGACCCGCTGTTGCTACTTCGTGGTGATGCGCTTCAACTACTTGACCCATTTCTTCAAGTACTAAACACATTGCCGAACGTAAATCTTGTGAAGAATCAACTGGTGCAACTGGGAAATAACCACCTTTCACCATTGGACGGTGACCCGTGTTACCTTCTTCATAGCTCTTAGCCGAGTTCCATGATGCTTCTTTTGCGTCAATCTTAACAAAACAACCTGACATGTCGGTACCAAAACGGACATCGTCAAATAAGAAGAACTCTGGCTCTGGACCAATCAATACTGTGTCAGCAATACCAGTAGAAATTAGGTAAGCTTCAGCTTTTTTAGCAATTGAACGTGGGTCACGATCATAACCTGTCATAGTACCAGGTTCTAAAATATCACAACGAATAAGCGCTGTTGTTTCTTCTGTGAAAGGGTCTAATACGAAAGTGGTTGGATCTGGCATTAGCACCATGTCAGATTCATTAATGCCTTTCCAACCTGTAATTGAAGAGCCATCAAACATTTTACCGTCTTCAAAGAAATCTTCATTTACTTGATGAGAAGGAATAGAAACGTGCTGCTCTTTACCTTTAGTGTCGGTAAAGCGTAAGTCTACAAACTTAACTTCTAACTCTACAAGTTGTTTTAAAACTGATTCAACTGACATTCTCAAGCCTCCGGTAGGGTAAAGGGTTGTCCCTTAAATAATTTTGCTATTCGCCAGATGATGCACCTGGAAAACGAATCTTTTCATAATTATCAGCAATAAAGCGATATTCATGCCAGATCGCTAACTAATTGATTTTATGAAGATGAGAAAGTTTCCAAATCTTCTAAATCATAACCTTGCACCAACCTCGTGCACCACTATGTTTCATCATGGTGCAAAAGTCCATAATGGTGCGTCATGTTAATGTTGCTGTTTTAGCCAATGTCACAGTTTTGTCTTACACCATGGTTATGCTTCATATATATACGTTTTATGCTGTTTATTAATCCATAGCAAGCGATAGATTTACAAGTGTTCAAAAATAATCCTATCTACAAAAGCTGCTGTGAAGTAGAATGGCACGCTTTTTTACAGTAGCTATAATCTATAACTACTGTTAGATCCTTTTTTTTTATTTGCTGGTTTAGAGGTTTATCCGTGCTAGAGAATTTACGTAACATCGCCATTATTGCCCACGTTGACCATGGCAAAACAACCTTGGTTGACAAAATGTTGGCGCAGTCAGGAACCCTTGCATCTCGTGGAGAAGCTACTGAGCGGGTTATGGATTCTAACGATCTTGAAAAAGAACGTGGGATCACCATTCTGGCAAAGAACACTGCCATCCAGTGGAACGACTACCGTATTAATATCGTAGATACTCCTGGCCACGCCGATTTCGGTGGTGAAGTTGAACGCGTTCTATCTATGGTTGACTCAGTATTATTGTTGGTTGATGCAGTTGATGGCCCAATGCCACAAACTCGCTTTGTAACCAAGAAAGCATTCGCTCAAGGCCTTAAGCCAATTGTTGTTATCAACAAAATTGACCGTCCAAGTGCTCGTCCAGATTGGGTTATTGACCAAGTATTCGATTTATTCGTTAACTTAGGTGCCACTGACGAACAACTAGATTTCCCAATCGTTTATGCTTCGGCATTAAATGGTTTTGCAACGTTAGATCCAGATGTAGCAAGCGATGATATGACGCCGCTATTCCAAACTATCGTTGAGAAAGTAGCTTTCCCAGATGCTGATGCAGAAGCTCCATTCCAAATGCAAATTTCTCAAATCGATTATAACTCATACGTGGGTGTTATCGGTATTGGCCGTATTACTCGTGGTAGCGTTAAGACTAACCAACAAGTGACCATTATTGGCGCTGACGGTAAGACACGTAACGGTAAAATGGGCCAAGTATTAGGTTACATGGGTCTTGACCGTACTGAAGTGCCAATTGCAAATGCTGGTGACATCGTTGCTATTACAGGTTTAGGCGAGCTTAAAATCTCTGATACTATCTGTGCAGTGAATGCAGTAGAAGCAATGCCACCGTTAACTGTTGATGAACCAACACTAACGATGACATTCCAAGTAAACACTTCTCCGTTCGCGGGTAAAGAAGGTAAGTATGTTACTTCACGTAACATTCTTGAACGTTTACAGACTGAATTAGTTCACAACGTAGCACTTCGCGTTGAAGAAACAGAAAGTCCAGACCGTTTCCGCGTTTCAGGCCGTGGTGAATTACACTTATCGATTTTAATTGAAAACATGCGTCGTGAAGGTTATGAATTAGCCGTATCTCGTCCAGAAGTTATTCTAAAAACAATCGATGGTGAGCTACATGAACCATACGAAACTGTAACAGTTGACGTTGAAGAAGATCATCAAGGTACCGTAATTGAAAAATTAGGTGTTCGTAAAGGCGAAATGAAAGACATGCAGCTTGATGGTAAAGGTCGTGTACGTATCGACTTCGTTATCCCAAGCCGTGGCTTAATTGGTTTCCAAACCGAATTCTTAACAGCAACATCTGGTACTGGTCTAATTTATCATTCATTTGATCACTACGGTCCACACAAAGGTGGCGATATTGGTCAACGCGCTAACGGCGTATTGATTTCAAACGCAACAGGTAAAGCACTAACATTCGCTCTATTTGCTTTGCAAGACCGTGGTCGTATGTTTATTGGTCACGCTGCTGAAGTGTATGAAGGTCAAGTAGTGGGTATTCATGCTCGCTCTAACGATTTGACAGTAAACTGTTTGAAAGGTAAGCAGCTAACTAACATGCGCGCATCAGGTACTGATGAAGCACAAGTATTGACTACGCCTATCACATTGACTCTTGAGCAAGCTCTTGAATTCATCGATGATGATGAATTAGTTGAAGTAACTCCTAAGAACATCCGTGTTCGTAAGAGATTCTTAACTGAGAATGAGCGTAAGCGTAATAACCGCAGTTAATTACCATCAATGAGTGGCAACGTCTGCCACTCATTGAGATCTAAAAAGCCCAGATGCATGCATCTGGGCTTTTTGTTGTCTAGTCTATACAGGAGGCTAAAAATATTGGTAGCAAGCGGTGACGAGCGAAAGAGCCTAGGACGCTGCGCTGCTAGTACGCTCCGCGGCTAGAGGCTATAAAGTCAACAGCTTAGCAGCGAAGCGACTCTAGCAGGACGCAGTCCGCCCTAGCAGCGAAGCGGCTCTCGTGATACAACATGAAAACATTTAACTAGATATTTTACGTAAACGCAGATAGATTCAAACCAAGATCATTTTTAGGGAAAATATATGAGTATGTTGCAACAGGTAAGCGTCGCTAAAAAAGCCAATGTGTATTTTAACGGTAAAGTGATAAGCAGAAGCGTAGTATTAGCTGATGGTAGTAAACAAACTTTTGGTGTGGTATTGCCTGGTGAATATGAGTTTTCTACGGCTCAAGGTGAAATAATGCAGGTTATTTCTGGCAAGTTTGACGTGTTATTACCGGGTAAAACTGAGTGGGTTGCATATGCTGAAGCAAGCCAGTTTGAGCTTGCACCAAATGTGAGCTTCAGTATCCGAACAGATCAAATTTCAGAATACTGCTGCCAATACATCTAGTGTTGTTGCACCTAAATAAACAATAGCGGTTTAATATTGCCGCTTCGATTCAGCTTAACTAAACAGTTTAAGCTGATTTTTTTTATAAAAACGTCTACTCTATTAAAACTGTCGTTTTATGGAGTACATCATGCGCCTTATCATACTTATTAGTTTGCTATTATTGAGCGCCCAAAGTGTTGCTACCGTATACCGTTGGGTAGATGAAAATGGCAAAGTTCATTACTCAGATGAACAAAAAAATAATGCCGAAGCTGTTGAATTAAATGAAAACACCCAAAACAACATGACGATTGACACCCCAACAAAAATCAATGTCATCCCAACAACAGAAGCATCAATTAACTACACGATTTCGATTACCTCTCCCCAAGAAGAAGCTACTGTGCGTGACAATAATGGCGCATTTACCGTGTCAGTGAGCGTCACCCCTCAATTACCTCGTGGCGTGCTAATGACATTATTAGTCGATGGTATTATCACTGCCCCAGCTCAAGCATCGAATATATTCCAATTAACGGGCATTAATAGAGGTCAACACTCGTTGGTTGTTAACGCTGTAACACAAAGCGGCAAAGTCCTTGCATCAAGCTCTCCTAGAAAGATATTCCTTCACCAAGCATCTGTATTTGGACCTGCAAAAAAGTCTAGCTGATGAAGATAAAAATCAGTTTATTCATTAGCTTATGAAATTTTGCGTGACTATTTATCTTACAAAGTGCTTGTGTGTTCCGGGTTGTGATATGCACCAAAGTGGTGCATTATAATGGTGCAACCCTATACTAGGACGGCTAATGGACACAAATAACCTTCTCAATCACTTAGTCACCGCAGTGCTTGTTATTAATAACGAGCTCAAGCCGAGCTATGCTAATGCCGCGGCCGCACAATTATTGGGAGTAGGTAACCATAAGCTACTCGAGCAAACGCTTCCTGAGCTTTATCAACTGATGGGGGTTGAGCCACAATTACTACGCGATGCCATTAATGCCGGCCAGGGACTCACGGTCAATACCGCCGCATTAATCACCCTAGACGGCCAACATCACACCATTGATATCACCTTGATGCCAATTGAAAATGACAATAACCTCAGCATTTTAGAATTACGTCAAGTAGACCAACAACGTCGCATTCATCAGCAGCTTAATATGGACGCCCAACAGCAAGCTGCACAGTTTTTGGTACGTAATTTAGCCCATGAAATTAAAAACCCGCTGGGCGGCCTTAGAGGCGCTGCGCAGTTGTTATCGCGAGAGCTCGACTCGCCCGAATTAAAAGAATTTACCAGTCTGATTATCGAACAAGCAGATAGATTACGTAATTTAGTCGACCGTTTACTTGGCCCACAACGACCAACGCAGCATGCTGAACACAATATCCATCAAGTGATTCAAAAAGTGCTTAAGTTAGTCGAAATGGCACTGCCAGACAATATCTGCTTAAAACGAGATTATGATCCATCGATTCCAGATATTCAGATGGATCCAGATCAAATGCAGCAAGCCGTATTGAATATTGTGCAAAATGCGATACAAGCGTTAGAACATTGTGGTGGCGATATTGTCATTCGCACTCGCACTCAACATCAAGTCACCATTGGAACACAGCGCTATAAAGTGGTACTCGCCTTATCCATTATTGATAACGGCCCCGGTATTCCTGCTGAGTTAATGGATACCCTCTTCTACCCTATGGTCACCGGACGTGACGAGGGTTCAGGGTTAGGATTATCCATTGCGCATAACATTGCCCGATTACACGGCGGTCGCATTGATTGTGTTTCGGCACCAGGCCATACCGAATTTATTATTAACCTGCCATTACAATAACTAGCATGCCCTTTGTAGGCAGAATGAGGTAGTAACATGAACATTAGTGAACAAGTTTGGATCCTCGATGATGATAGTTCGATCCGTTGGGTACTCGAAAAAGCCCTTAAAGGCGCATCACTGTCAACGGCTAGCTTTGCTGCTGCAGAATCCTTGTGGCAAGCTTTAGAAGCATCACAACCTCAAGTCATCGTTTCAGACATCCGCATGCCAGGTACTGATGGCTTAACCTTGCTTGATCGCTTACAACTGCATTATCCGCATATTCCAGTGATCATCATGACCGCCCACTCAGACTTAGACAGTGCCGTGAGCGCATATCAAGCAGGTGCATTTGAATACCTACCAAAACCATTTGATATTGATGAAGCCATTAATTTAGTTGAACGCGCACTCACACATGCAACAGAGCAAGCACCACAACCCGTTATTGATACCACCATAAAAACCCCTGAAATTATTGGTGAAGCCCCGGCAATGCAAGAAGTGTTTCGTGCCATAGGCCGATTATCTCGCTCATCTATCAGTGTGCTCATCAATGGCCAATCTGGTACTGGTAAAGAATTAGTCGCTGGTGCATTGCACAAACACAGCCCGCGTAAGGACAAACCCTTTATTGCATTAAATATGGCTGCCATCCCAAAAGATTTGATTGAATCTGAACTCTTTGGCCATGAAAAAGGCGCCTTTACTGGTGCCGCCAACGTGCGCCAAGGTCGTTTTGAACAAGCCAATGGTGGCACGCTATTTTTAGATGAAATCGGTGACATGCCAATCGATGTGCAAACGCGATTATTACGAGTCCTTGCCGACGGCCAGTTCTATCGTGTCGGCGGTCATCAAGCAGTGCAAGTTGATGTACGTATTATTGCTGCGACGCATCAAAATCTTGAGGTGCAGGTGCAAAAAGGCACCTTCCGCGAAGATTTATTTCATCGCCTCAATGTGATCAGAGTACACTTACCGCCGTTATCGCAGCGCCGTGAAGACATTGCCCAACTCGCCAATCACTTTTTAAGCACCGCAGCGAAAGAGATTGGCGTTGAACCCAAAATACTCACTAAAGAAACCGCGGTAAAATTGGCTAACCTTCCTTGGCCGGGTAATGTTCGTCAACTTGAGAATACTTGTCGTTGGTTAACCGTAATGGCGTCCGGACAAGAAATTTTACCGCAAGATTTACCACCAGAATTGCTTAAAGACCCAGTAGCAACCCAGCAGAAACAAGCTGGAGCAAGTGACTGGCAAACCGCATTAACTGATTGGATTGATGAAAAGCTGGCTGCAGGTGAAAGTGATTTACTCACTGAAGTGCAACCTGAATTTGAACGTATTTTACTTGAAACAGCACTAAGACATACTCAAGGCCATAAACAAGAAGCCGCTAAACGTCTAGGTTGGGGTCGTAATACCCTAACGCGTAAATTAAAAGAACTGTCGATGGACTAAAAACGAAACGACGCAGGGGAGCCATAATGATGTAATAACATTATGGCAATGACACTTTTATGAAAATGCTATGATCTTAACAACGGTAAGTGCGAAGATGATCTCATATTGCCGAGTTTACCCAGTTTACACATCACATCAGGGTACAAATAACCAAAAGCGCTAGAATATTTATCGAGTAAAAATGCTACATTAAAATATAACATTCAAACAAGGAACGATTTTGGATTTTGATGCTCATTATGGTGTAGTTATTCATCAAGATTTTATACCACTTTATGCCGATGATAATTATGCAAAAATCTTCGGTTATAATACAGCTCAAGATATTTTAGCGCTAAAGAGTGTTCTAGAGTTAATCGATCCCGAACTACAGGATGTAGCCACACACACTTACTACGCATTAATGAGTGGTATAGAAAAACCTCAGGTACGCAGCTACGTTAACCGTAACCGTTTAGGTTTGAAACTCAATATATTAGCTATTGAACATATAGTTGAATGGCAAGGACGATCAGCCCTACAAATCACGATTGTGGATTTAACTGAATCTACAACACTTAAACAAGCTTTAGTACAAAGTGAAAGTCGCTATCAGCAATTAGTCAATGGATCTGTACAAGGCGTATTAGTACATCGCAACTTTAGCCCGCTATATTGCAATCAGACATTAGCACAACTATTCGGTTACCCTAATACTCAAAGTATTATGTCACTCGCCTCAATTTTGGATGTGATTGAACCAAGCTATCAAGAACAGCGCCTAGACGCTAACGCTGCGTTACTCGCGAATAAAGTTAAACCTCATCCTGTTGAAATCAAATGCCTACACCTTAGCGGTCGTATCATATGGGTGAAATTAATTGAGACGGTGATCAGTTGGGAGCAGCAACCCGCTATTCAAGTTACCATGATCGATGTCACCGAATCTTATTTATTAAAAGACAAACTCGATAAACAAATCTATGTTGATTACCTCACAAAAGCCCTTAATCGACGAGGGTTAATCCATTTTAGTCAGCAATTAATGACCCATAGCACCCTTGTGCATGAACACCTTTATTGTGTCTTAATGGGTATAGATGATTTAAAGCAAATTAACCATTTGTTTGGCCATGATATGGGTGATAAAGCGTTAATTCACTTTGCTCAGCATTGCCAAAGTAAGCTTGCTGAAACTGACTTAATCGCCCGTTGGAGCGGTGATGAATTTATTGCCATCATTCAAGCTAGCAGCAAAAATATTGCACTAAAAATAGCCGAGAGTATTCGTCATAGTATCGAACATACGGAGCTAATCGAACCAGAAAGCGGTAAGCACATTCGCTTTAGTGCCTGTGTCGGGTTATCTAACTGGCAAGCTGACGACACTATCGACCGCCTTATTTTGCGTGCAGATTCAGCGTTAGAACAAGCCCGATCACAAATCACTAGCCAGCTAGTGTTTGCATAACCTAGAATCATAAATACACTAAATTAAGCCAATATTCTGGCTAACAAAAGCCGCTATTGCGGCTTTGTTAGTATTAAAACGTCAATTCATCACTGTTAATGATAACCGATTGATATTTAAAACAGTATGCTCAAAATACCAACAATGATAAAAGCTATGGTGCCGAGTAAGGTTTCCATCACTGTCCATGTTTTTAACGTGGTTTTCTCGTCCATTTCCATCAAACGCCCTACCAGCCAAAAACCGGAATCATTAAAGTGCGATAACACCGTTGAACCACCAGCAATGGCAATCACAATAAAACATAAATCAGCAGCGCTTAATCCAGCCGTTGCCGCAACCATGGGCGCAATTAATGCAGCTGTAGTGGTTAATGCCACAGTTGCAGAACCTTGCGCCACCCGCAAACAGGTGGCAATAACAAATGCGGCCACAATTAACGGCATACCGGTATCGGATAATGCATCTGCTAACGCTTGGCCTATACCACTGGCACGTAACACACCACCAAACATGCCACCAGCACCCGTGACTAATATCACCGCACAAATTGGCCCTAATGAATCGCCACACAGTTTTTCAAGCGGTTGCATGCCGTAGTCTTTAGCAAAGACCACCAAACACACTAATAAGGTAATCAGCAATGCGATGGGCGTCTTACCCAGCATTCGCAGTAATTGAACTAATGGCAACTTACCATCAATAACTCCTGCTACCGCTAAGGTATTTAACCCCGTATCCATAAAAATGAGTATCACAGGTAACACCAGAATCGACATCACTGTAGCAAACTTGGGGATCTTGTCGACATCGATAATAGGTGCGGTGCTGAAGAAAACTTTCGATACGGGAATATCAAATTTTTTGCCTGCATATAAACCAAATATGTAAGCGCCGATATACCATGTAGGGATTGCTACCATCATGCCAACAAATAGCAATAAACCAATGTTGGCGCCAAGTAAGTCTGCAGCCGCTACCGGTCCAGGGTGTGGCGGTACAAAAGCATGCATCACCGCAAATGCACCCGCAGACGGTAAAGCATACTTAAGTGGTGAGTCGCCAAAGCGTTTAGCCACGCTAAAAATAATAGGCATCATTACCATTAAGCCAGCATCAAAAAATATTGGAAAACCAAACAACAGCGAAGCGATACCTAACGCTAGCGGCGCTTTATCTTCACCAAAGCGGCTAATCAAGGTATCGGCAAGCACTTTAGCACCGCCAGTGACCTCTAAAATCTTACCTATCATAGCGCCAAGGCCGACTAATAAGGCAACTGAAGCCAAGGTGCCACCAAAACCCGCCATCATAGTCGGCACTACTTGATCACTGCTAATGCCACTTGCCAGTGCAGTGGCCACACAGACTAATGTTAACGATACAAAAGCATGCAATTTCATTTTAATAATTAGGATCAATAACGCGATAATGGCGAGTGCAGCTATCATCAACAAGTAGGTCGGGTCTGCGATTTGTACCATTGTGTCCATACTATATTCCAAAGTGATTAATGAGAGTGCTAATTCGAATTCACAAACCTTAATGAGATCAGTAAACTCAAGTTATAAACTGAGTTACGAAAAAATAAGCCTTTAATTATATAAGCTTATATTAAGGAATGGTAAGAGAATGACAGGAAAATGCATTATTGTAATGGGTGTGTGCGCATGTGGTAAAAGCAGCGTAGGTGAACTGTTAGCAAAAATGATGAATGCCACTTTTGTAGATGGTGACGATCTTCACCCCCAGGCCAACATAGAAAAAATGGCCCGAGGAGAACCTCTAAATGATGCTGATAGAGCACCTTGGTTATCGCGTATTGGTGATCTAGCTTTAGAATTTAACAACCAAAATAAAACCGTGATTATTGGTTGTTCTGCACTAAAAAAATCCTATCGGGATCTAATTCGGCAAGGTAATCAACAGGTCGGTTTTTTATATTTGCAGGGTAGCTATGAATTGATTTTGGCACGAATAATGGCCAGAAAAGGTCACTTTATGAAACAAAACATGGTCGACAGCCAGTTTGCCACATTAGAAGAACCCACTAATGAGCCATTAGTGGTGACTGTCGATATTAACGCCAGTATTACAGACATAGTAAAGCAGGCTTTGGCGCAATTTAACGCTCTGGGATTTTAATCTCTATATCTAACCTGTGTCAGCTTAATCGCACGTATTGCTGAGCTGGCATTTGTCATCCCCATTCATCTCTATCACACCGGGTCTTGGTGAATAATCACTTCAGCATCATCAAACGCCGCTTTAATCGTCATACCCGCTTTATCTGCTATTTCATGAGCATCATGCAAAGACAAGTTACCGGCTAATTCCATGTGCAATTGAATAAATGTGGTTTTACCTGCTTGGCGAGTACGTAAATCGTGAATACCTTGAACCCGAGGGTCTTGCTTGGCCAAGGCTTTAATCTTGTCACGAGTCTCGTTGTCTAACTCGCGGTCAAGTAAACTCTGAATTGAACGATAACCTAAACCGAGTGCTTGATTACCAATAAACAATGCAATAAACACCGCAAACAAACCATCGGCCCACCACCAGCCATATTGCGCTAATATTAGCGCAAACAACACCGCTGCATTCAATAACAAGTCAGATTTATAATGCAATGAATCGGCTTCAACCAAAGAGCTATTGGTTTTTTTCAACGCATGTCGTTGCAGTAAAACGAGTGCAAATGTCAGCACAATGGCAATAATCGACACCACTATGCCACTCATAGCATTGGTGACTGCCACTGGATGAATCAGCTTTTCGCCGCCATACAATAATAATAACGACGCCGAACCTAAAATAAAGGCCGCTTGGGCTAACGTTGCTAATGGTTCAGCTTTGCCATGGCCATAACGATGATCTTTATCCGCGGGAACAATGGCATACCGAATAGCAATAAAGTTAACAATCGAAGCAAGTGCATCTGCAAATGAATCCGTTAATGAGCCCAACATACTGGCCGAGCCAGAGTACAACCAAGCGATTAACTTAATCACAATAAGACACAGCGCAGTAGCTACCGACGCGCGGCTAGCTAATTTGACCCAAAAGTCATATTCAGAAGAGGTACTCATATAAGAATTGTCGGCTCATTTAACTGATGATTTATCTGCTATTACTATAGCAAGTTCATTGCTCGATTAGGATAAAGTTTACTAAAGTCGCTGCTGGTCTTATGCAAAGTGTGACCATTAGCAAACTTGCATGAATAAAAAAGCCATTACCCCAAGGTAATGGCTTTTATCTATTTAACCTGATGTTGTATCAGTTAATCATTAACGGCGCGGTTTGTGGCCTTTGCCTAGCTTAAATTTATCTTGAAACGTTTGTTGCTGTTCAGGCGTTAATAATTGATAAATTTCGTTTTGCATTTTCAAATGCGTCAGCATCTTTTGTAAATGCTTTTGTTGCTCTGCTTCAGCCATTGCAGTTGCTTTTGCTTCGTCAAAACCAGCGGTAGTGATTAACGCTAACATTTCTGTACGGTGCTCAGCGCGCTGCTCTTTAGTTGGGCGCTCAGGACGGTTAGCTTTGTACTTATCGAAGATGGCTTTTACTTGAACTTTTTGGGCATCAGTTAAGTCCAGCTTACGAAGCATTTTATGCATGCCACCTTTGTGACCATGATGTCGGTCACCTTTAGCGGCAACATTTTCAGTTTTTACAGTGTTATCAGCTGCATCAACTGCATATAACTGGCCAGCTAATAAAGCCGAGCTTGCCACTAAGGCAACTAAACTCGTTTTGATGATTGATGATGTTTTCATTGTTAAGTACCTCGGTATGAATGGGATTTATTTTCTGCCTTAGCAGATTTGATACTCAGTTTACCGAATGCAATGTCAATGAGGGTTAAGACTGAGTAAACCTATGTAAAGAACGTTTTCATAGCACTTTAGCGCCAGTAATTCATGATCAAGTTGGCATATTGAATGATAAAAATCGCAGTAATGCGAGCCAGTTAACGTAATTCAGACTTGATCCTTACAGTATTCATATTAGGGCATAAAATCTAACTATTAGCGCTTTAATGGAATACATTATGAACCGATTGATTGGCCAATTACTGTTACTTCTTTGTGTACTGATATTGGCACCCAGCTCAATAGCCAGTACCGCGGCCTCAACAGACGACTCACTTTGGTATACTCAGCAAAACCAGCAGCCTGTGGTTAAACTGCATTTCTTTTGGTCTAAAACCTGTCCTCATTGTCGTGAAGCGCATCCTTTTATTGATGCTTTAGGCGAACGTTTTGACTGGATAGAATTACACGACTACGCCATTAGCGAACCCGGCAATGTCGATAAACTCATGGAAATGGGCCAACACACTGGTGTTGAACCTAAATCGGTGCCCTACTTTGCCATTTGTGGCGAGGCCGTTGTTGGCTATAACAGCCATGATGTCACAGGGCGTTACATCCTAGAGCGCTTAGTTAACTGCTATCAACGCCAAGGTGGTAAAGCTGACATTGGTAATAAGCTCGATGATTTCTTAGGCGCTACGCCAGTGGTAAGCCAACCACTATTTGAAACCTGTAGTGACACGAGTGACGACCCAGAAGCCGAAGGTTCGTGTGGCATGTCATTTGACCAAGCCAGTGACATTACCCCTATACCAACTGTTCAGCCTGTCGACATTCCACTCATTGGTGCAGTGCACCCTGAAGAAATGTCATTGCCAGTGCTCACCTTAGTACTCGCTGGTGTCGATGCTTTTAATCCTTGCGCATTTTTCGTGTTGCTGTTTTTACTGAGCATCATGGTTAATGCAGGCAGCCGCAAACGTATGTTATTGGTAGGCGGTATTTTTGTATTCTTCTCAGGCTTTATCTACTTTATATTTATGAGCGCCTGGCTTAACTTATTCCAACTACTTGGCGGCGGTGATGGCGGTATCATTATCACTTGTGCGGGGGTATTGGCATTGATTGCGGCCATAGTGAATATAAAAGATTACTTTTACGGCCGTGGCGACGTTAGCCTTTCAATGTCAGTTGAAAATCGTGGTTCGCTTATTAAACGGATGGGCAAATTATCTAAAGCCAGCTCGTTACCGACAATGATTTTAGGCTCAACGATTCTGGCTATTTTAGCTAACACCTATGAACTGCTTTGCACCGCAGGTTTTCCAATGATTTACACCTCAGTATTGTCGTTATCAGATCTCGATACCATGCAGCGTTACTTATACCTCATCGCTTATAATGTGGTTTACGTTATTCCACTTGCCGCTATTGTGATTGTATTCTCAATGACCTTAGGTAAACGCAAACTGACCGAAAAAGAAGGCGAAGTACTTAAACTGATGTCAGGTATTATGATGTTAGGTTTAGGCAGCATGTTAGTGTTTAACCCTAACTCACTGCAAAATGCGGTCTTTTCTGTAGGTCTGATTTTGGGGTCTATTGTACTGACCTTTATTATTGCCAGAATTAAACGCTACATAGTGCAAAATAAAGCAGGATAAATGTAAAACTGTGCAATGTTGATATGATTTAATCTTGGCATAAGATAAGCTTAATTGATCGAAAAATCTGTATGTTAGCTTCAACATACAGATTTTCTTTGTGCCAGAGGAAAGTTATGAATCGTATTTTACTGATCGACGATGATATTGGTTTATCCGATCTACTCAGCCAATTACTTGAGTTGGAAGGCTTTGTACTAACCCAAGCTTATGATGGTGAGCAAGGGCTGATGATGGCGCAACAGCAAGACTTCGATTTAATCCTTCTTGACGTGATGCTGCCTAAACTGAATGGTTTTGAAGTCTTGCGTGCTTTACGCCAACGCAAGCAAACACCGGTATTAATGCTAACCGCTCGCGGTGATGAAATTGACCGAGTTGTCGGCCTTGAAATTGGTGCCGATGACTATTTGCCAAAACCCTTTAATGACCGCGAGTTAGTGGCTCGAATTAGAGCCATATTACGTCGAGCACAAACGACTCAGCAAGATAGCCAAGCCAATGAAATGATGCAGTTTGGTGATTTACGTCTCGACCCTACCCGCCAAGAAACCTATTGCAATGAGCAACTAATCATTCTCACTGGCACCGAATTTTCACTGCTGTTTCATTTAATCGAAAAGTCAGGCGAACTGGTCACCAAAGAATCATTAAGCGAAAACGTATTAGGCAAAAAGTTAATGCCATTTGATCGTAGCTTAGATATGCATTTGTCTAACTTACGCAAGAAACTACCAGAGCGCCAAGATGGCCGTCCACGCGTCAAAACCCTGCGCGGTAAAGGTTATATTTGGATACCGTAATGCTAAAGAACAATCCATTTAACGGGCTATTTTTTAAATTATTGTTAGGCTTTTGGCTATGCAGTTCATTGATTATTGCACTGGTGTCTTTATTGCCATTACTGCAACAAAACCATGATCGTTCGCCATTACCTGCCAGCCTTGAGCGAGTGCTTAAAAACGTTGCAGAACGGATACAAGAGCAACCTCAATTGCTCGAAGGTAAAAACCTTCAACGTCTGCACCGTAGCCGCAATAAAGAAGGTGATAGAAACCATAATGGCGGCCCATTGCGTTTATATTTAACCGACGGCGAAGGCCAAGTATTAAATACCAAACGAGTCTCGCGTGGATTTAGACGTTTTCAACTCATGGCAGAAGAAGCAGACCAACCGATCAGCCATCAATTTAGAGATGAGCTTATTTTTGGCCCGTATTCTTTTGAGGTCAACAGCAAACCGTATCAATTATTTGGTCGTTTCCCCGATAATCATCCACGGCCGTGGTTCTTCTTCTTTGCCGACAATAAATTACTGACCGCAGGCTTAGCCATATTATTGTCAGGCTTATTATGCGGTTTACTCGCATGGTATTTGGGTAAGCCATTACGTTCGCTAAAGCACAGTGCCAATGCCCTCGCTAGAGGTGATTTATCTAGCAGAGTTGATGCCGCTACCGCAAATCGTCGCGATGAAATGGGCCAATTGGCACAAGCTTTCAACGGCATGGCCGATGCCGTACAAACCATGATTAACAATCAGCAAAGATTAATGGGCGACATATCTCATGAACTGCGCACACCGCTCACTAGGCTGCAATTAGCCTTAGCGTTAGGCCGTAAAAAAGGGCAGCAAAGTGAAGAGCTAGAACGTATCGGCTATGAAGCCTTACAACTTGAAGCGCTAATAAGCGAGTTGCTCACTCTATCTCGGGTAAGCTTGGCCAGCCATGAAAATAAAGTCGTACTCGAATTAGCAGAATCTTTAAGCCAAGTGTTAGATGACGCCGAATTTGAAGCCGAGCAGCAAGGCAAACTATTACAAATTGATATACCAGAGGCGCTACTGTTACCTTTTCACCCAAAGACACTCTCGCGCGCCATAGAAAATCTGCTGCGTAATGCGATTTACTATGCCAATAGTCAGATAACCATTAGTGCAGCCCAAGTTGGCAAGCACATATTGATAACGGTGGAAGACGACGGTCCAGGTATAGAGCCACAAGAACTCGAAGCTATATTTAAACCTTTCTATCGCCCCGACACTGCCAGAGATAGGCAAAGCGGCGGTTGGGGTTTGGGCTTGGCAATCACTCAAGCCGCCATTACGTTACACCAAGGCAGTATAGTGGCAGAAAACCTTATCGGCCCAACAGGAAAGCGCGAAGGCCTTAAGCTCAGTATCAGTTTACCGGTTAACTAGTCGATATAAAAAACATAAACTTCAACCACTTATATTCTAATCGGACTGAGTAATGGCATTATCCATAACCCCTGCATACGCAGGGAATAAACGAGTATCAATAAACAGCTAGCTCAGCTTAATAGACGACACAGCGTAAAGCACATTATTGATAAACATGTCATGACTAGGTAAAAATTACCCCTAACTGGCAACATTTTCCGATAAATGTGAGCAGCCTGAGCCGCTTCACCATTAGGGATAATCATCTTGGCAGCCACTAGCGCTTAGCAATCACCCATACCGCGTGCACTATCCCAGGAATGTAGCCTAGCAAGGTTAAAATTATATTTAATAATAAGGTCTTACTTAGCCCCACTTGCAGGAAAACCCCAAGAGGTGGCAGTAAGATTGCGATTAAAATACGTAATAAATCCATGATATTCTCCATTTTGAATGAGCCGAGGTTAGCAATTACCCCAGCGTGTATGAACTGATTTGTATTCACTTTCATAATATACAAAGCAATTACCAGACCACTATTTCTAATGTTGCTGTTCTAGATCTTAATCAGCATCGGTTTTTAAGCAACTACACGACCCCATATATTGACCTATTAGTATGCCTTTAGAAGTGAAAAAAGCCCTTTTTGCATACTCTAAAAACATTAGCAGATAACACTCACAACCTTTGGTGCCTTTGAAGTTTATTTGCTAATATTGAATAATGACAGGCTAATACCTTGCGGATAATCTTATGATTTGTCGATTTTTTTTAAACCGTTTTCCTCGCTGCAATCAGCGATCATCCCCAAGATTAAGTCGATGGATTCTACTATGGAGTTTAGTCACTGTTGGTTGCCTTACCAACTTTGTGTCTACTGATGCCCAGGCTGCGCCTTCGCCCAACACTGTGAAGCAACTGATACAGATTAACGACCCAAGCAGCGCAATAGACATTGAAATACAAGGCTCTGTCGTCAATCTAAACGGCTCTGCCACGGAGCAAGCGAGTAAAGAGCGCATACTGCAAACTATAGCCGCTTTACCTGGTGTAACTCAGGTTGTCGATAATATTCACTTGCAACCTATTGCGCCCTTATCTTTGGCTCCCCTGAAGCAAGATGCTGAGCAATTTTGGGCCAAAGCCTTACTCTATTTACCGCGTTTGGCTTTAGGGTTATCAATTTTCTTACTCCTATTTTGGCTTTCACATCCTTTAGCTCGCTTATTGATTAGTCCCTTAGCTTGGGTGACAAAAAGTGAGTTGATCCGTTTAGTGATGCAGCGCAGCATCAGCATATTAATCATATTGTTAGGGCTGTATATATTCTTGCGTCTCGCGGGCTTAACGCAGTTTGCGGTCGCTATTATTAGCAGCACTGGTGTCATTGGGCTGATTTTAGGTTTTGCCTTTAAAGACATCGCCGAAAACTTTATTTCCAGCTTATTACTCAGTGTGCAGCGTCCGTTCAAATTAGGTGATGTAATCTCCGTCGAAGGGAATTTGGGAGTGGTAAAGCAAGTCACAGCAAGAGCCACCACGTTAGTCGATTACGACGGAAATCATATCCAAATACCCAATGCCACTATCTATAAAAACGTGATTAAAAACCTTACCGCCAACCCGAGAATGCGTGGCAATTTTGTCATTGGCATTGGCTATGATGCAAGTATCCGTAAGGCTCAGGACATCGCTATGGAGATCATGGCCGATCATCACGGCGTACTCGCAGATCCCGAGCCGCAGGTGCTGATAAAAAACCTTGGTTCATCGACGATTAATCTACAAGTGTATTTTTGGGTCAATGCTGAAACTCACAGTGTTCCAAAAGTGGCTTCAATTTTAATGCGCTTGCTGGTGCGCGCTTATGAAGCGAATCAGATAAGCTTGCCTGACGACGCCCGCGAACGTATTTTCCCTCAAGGGATACAATTAGTCACCAATGGACATCAGCAAGGTGAAACACCTCTGAATACGATACAGAGCACTGAGCACAACAGCAACAAAGCCCAAGAGTCATTAGAAGATGCCCATAATGAAACTAGCGATGACATCAGCAGCGATACCGATGATATACGTCAACAAGCGGCACAATCACGAGATCCTGAAAGTGGCGCCAATATTATCTAAGCTCTTATGTTGGTTGAGGAATAAGCATGGAATTTTTATTTCTCGATATGCGAACTATAGCGCGAAGGCATCAATAAAATAGCCAGTATTTTATCAGGTTGTTATTGCCTATGTGTCAGCGCCCAACCAGCAATTATCATCAGGGCTGTATCGCCCATTTTGATAACGTCAGCGTTTATAACGCCTCGCAGTCAAACCTTGGTTAGGGTATAATTTGCCACTCTTTTTATGCTTCGTACCTAAGGTTGCTATGTTTCATATTGCCCTTTATGAACCCGAAATCGCTCCAAATACCGGAAACATCATTCGTCTATGCGCCAACAATGGCTCGCAGTTACATTTGATTGAGCCGTTAGGTTTTGATCTCGAAGAAAAGAAATTACGTCGCGCGGGACTCGATTATTCGGATCTAACCAGTGTGACTCGCCATAAAAACTATGCCGCTTTTTTAGAGGCCATGGCAGGAAAGCGTATTATTGCTTGCACCACTAAAGGTAGCCGTCCTCATACGCAAATTGCTTTCCAAGAAAATGATGTATTATTATTTGGCCCCGAAACCCGTGGGTTACCAATGGATATTATTGATGCGACGCCACTTGCGCAGCGCTTACGTATCCCAATGACCGCCAATAGCCGTAGCTTAAACTTATCCAATTCAGTTGCCATTATTAGTTATGAAGCATGGCGTCAGCTGGGTTTTGCAGGCGCTGAGTAATGAAAAAGACGCTATCACCTGAAACCCAACAAGATGCTTTAGCCATTGCTAAAGCAACCCAAAAACCTGGGCAAGTTAAAGAACAAACCAAGCTGATTGCTGCGGGCGTTGAAAAGGGGATTGCTGAATACAAAAAACGTGAGAAGGCTAAGGCTCGCGAACGAGATAAAGCCCGTAAACAGCAGCAAAAATCTAAAAGCGCGACAAGCTCAAATGATGACGATTCTGATATGTCTTACATTGAACCAGAGAGTCGATTCAACCCTTTAACATGGTCGTTGCTGGGGTTACTGCTATTGAGTTGGGCATTGTTTGCCGCTTATTTGTTTTATCGCTAAGTCACAGTGGGTGTTAAGAAGCACTCATTTTATTCTGTCGGCAGAGTATTCTTTGCCGATGGTTTAAGCAGACTAATGGCTCTAATGACTTGATACTGCTCACTGTCGTCATCCAAATAGTGCGCGCTTTGCTGCCATTGCCATCTTGCTGTTGACGGTTTGGTATCACTCATCATGGGATCGAACTGCAATTGTACTAAGGCCGGACGTTGATTAATTTCCCCCTTGCCTAAAAATGAGTAACTGCCCGCTTGCTCATAAAGCGTTAACTGTTGCGAAATATCATCGGTAATCCCATTGGCATACACCAATAAAATATGATCTTGTTGTTGCCTAAACCACCAAGTTTCACTGTTCGAAAAGCGACTACCACGGCTAACACTAATGTATAAATTACGTTTATCTGCCGAGCACATCACCGAAGTGCTTACCTGCTTCGGCGCAACATTCGGATTGGCTGCACTGCCCTGCCACTCACCCACTAGTTGGCTACAAAACGCATCTAAAGTTACTTTCGCAGCATAAGATGACGTTGAATGTGTCAGTAACAACATCGCCGTTAGCAGTAATATAAATCGGCATGTATGTATCATTAACCATCCTCTTATCGCAATCGCGTTTAACACTTAACGGATCCCAAGCTCAACATAGCTAATGTTGCCTGCACCTATCTTGGCTTAGCGAGCTCATTGAATCACTGAGTGACACCATGATATCTAACCATAAAAATGGCCCACTTATGTGAGCCATCATATGATACTACAGTGCAATTAACAGACTAAGTCATTAACTGAATAAGCCATTAATTGCATAAGTCATTAACCCACTAATAACTACTGACCAAAACCCGTCGCAGTGATATCAACTTTAGTCACTTCACCGTATTGCGCCGCAATATCAGCAATGTTTTCAGCGTTGCCAATCAACACAAACTGTAAGTTTTGTTGTGGGAAATATTGCTTAATCAAACGTTGAGTGTCTGCGAGAGTAAGTCCATCTACTTTAGCTTGAAATTGATTAATAAAATCATCATTAAAGCCATACAGATACATGTCAGACAATAAACCGGCTAACTGTCCACTAGTCTCATATTTAGGTGGGAACTGGCCTTTAACATAGGCTTTAGCAGAATCTAAAGTGGCTTGATCAATGCCCTTTTCCCATAAACGAGCATAGGTTTTTAAGGCTAAATCAATGGCTTCTTTAGTGGTCGATGACTTAGTAAAAGTACTGATTTGGAATACCCCAGATTGAGCATAAGGGCTAAAACCAGAACGGGCACCGTAAGTTAATCCGGCATTGACGCGTAATTCATCATTTAACCATGAAGTAAAACGACCACCTAAAATGGTGTTCACTACAGTTAACCCAACATAATCAGGATTGTCATAACGGATCCCCACGCCACCAATTAAAAAGGTGGTTTCAATTGCGTCAGGCTTGTCGACCAACAGTACGTGAGGTTGGGTTAATGTTGGTAAATGTTGGCTTAAATCTGGCTGAACCACGGTTTCAGTGGTCTGCCAATCGCCAAAGGCTTTATTCAGTTTAGCGGTCATGTCGGCAACATCAAAATCGCCCACCACGTTAATGGTCATGTTGTTTGGTTGATAATAGCCTTTATGAAAAGCACGTAACTCCTCAACAGAAAGTTTAGCTATGGTGTCACTATTGCCTGATACCGGATTGGCATAAGGATGATCACCAAAGACTAACTTATTGAAGTAGCGACCAATCACTGCTCGAGGACTTTCTTTTTGCTGTGATAAACCCACAATTTCGCGCTGTTTTAGTTTATCAAATTCAGCGCTATCAAAGTCTGGTTGACGCAATACGTGGCTAAAAATATCGAGCACGGTATCAACATCTTTGCTCATCATATTGGCACGAATATAACTGCCTTCTAAATCAGCGTTGGTGTCTATGCTGGCACCCATAAAATCTAACTGCTGCTCGATGTCGGCCTTTGATTGACCCGCGGCACCCAACAGTAAACTTTGTGAGGTAATGTAAGCCATACCAGAGGTAATATCATTGACTGCTCCCGCTCTTACTACGGCATCAATGGTCACTAATGGCACTTCTTTTTGCACCATCAGCTTAACCTTTAAGCCATTGTCTAAGGTAACAGATTGGTAGCTTGGCATAACAAAGCTAGCGGTAACAGGGTTGGCGGAGTCGGCAGTGGTTTTCTGGGTCGTCGCACAACCACTTATCCCTATGCTACAGGCCAATGCGATTGCTGATAATGATATTTTAATGCGTGTGTGAGTTACGGTTTTCATTTGTCTGACTCCTCAGTAGCAGCGAGCACACCGACAGTTCGATTCGCTTTAATTAAATAGGTTTGCGCCACACGCTGAATATCAGCAGGAGTGACCTTGTTATAGGCTTCTGGGGCGTTAAACAGTTTTGCATAGTCGCCAAAATACAGCTCGTATGTGCCTAAAGTATTGGCTTTACCATTAATGGTTTCCATCGTGCGGTAAAAGTCCATTAACTTAATATTTTTAACTTTTTCAAGTTCTTGCTGAGTCACACCTTGCTCGGAAATTAGATCAATCTGCTCGATGAGGGCTTTTTCTAAAGTCTCGGCACTGACTCCCGCATTCGCTACACCCAAGATATAAAACAAGTTAGGGTCAAACGACATCGGCATGTAAGTGTCGGCAGCGACAGCTAATTGCTTGTCGACTAGCGCTTTATAAAAGCGTGAGCTATTACCTTCGCTTAACATCGACGTTAATAAATCCAATGCATAGTAGTCGGCATGGCTAGTTGCAGGTACATGATAAGCCAACATAATGTTTGGCGTGCTTACCGATTCTTTTTTAACAAATACCCGACGTTCGCCATTTTGTTGCGGTTCAACCGTGCGTACGGCTTTCGGTGGGGCTTGGGCCGGAATTGGCGCAAAATACTGATTAGCCAGGGCTTTCACTTCGGCTAGCTTCACATCACCGGTAATCACCACTAGCGCATTGTTAGGGGCATAGTAAGTTTTATGGTATTGCTGTAAGTCTGCTAATGTCCAAGCTGCAATGTCTGACTCATAACCAATAACCGACCAGCTATAAGGATGCGCCGCAAAGGCGACACTTTTAAGCGCTTCTTGAATCGTACGCCAGTTAGAGTTTTCAAGCCCTGTGGTACGCTCTGACTGCACCACACCGCGCTCACTCTCAACCATTTCAGGGTTGATGTCTAAATTGGCGATGCGGTCTGCTTCTAAATCAAAAATAGTTTCTAGACCATTGGCTGGAAACCAGTCGGTATATACCGTTAAATCTTCACTGGTATAAGCGTTGTTGGCGCCACCAGCCGCTTCCATCGTGCGGTCAAACATTTTAGGGCCAAACTTTTTAGAACCGTTAAACATCATGTGTTCAAAAAAGTGCGAAATACCGGTAATGCCTGGTACTTCATTGCGCGAACCCACTTTCCAAAAAATGTACATATTGGCATTAGGGATAGAACTATCCTCCAACACCATAATCTTCATGCCATTATCTAAGGTAAAACTATTAATATCTTCAGCTTGTGTCGCTGACACATTAGGTGCACTCAGTACACCTAACGTCATCAGCAACGCCATTATCTTGCGGGTCATATCTCGCTCCTTTTGAGCTATCGTCCAATGGTTTATTAAAATTGGTTTTTTAAAAATGGATTATTAAAATTGGTTTTTAAATAGGGCTATTGTGCCGCGCTTAATGCGGTTAAAGCAATTTGGGTCATGGTTTGTACGCCAACCTTAAGGGCACTTTCATCAACATAAAATGCTGGAGAGTGATTACTGGCGACGTTATTGATATCTTGGTCAGCAGGAGTCACTCCTAAGAAAAAGAACATCCCAGGTGTTTCTAATGCGTAATAAGAAAAGTCTTCCGCACCGGTAATCAGTCCTGGCTCAATCAACATATTGTCACCCACTACAGAGGCGATAACCGGGCGCATTTTGCTGACTAACTCTGGGTTGTTAACCGTAACCGGATAACCAGGTTGGATCACGGTTACTGCAATGGCGCCAACTGTTTTAGCGGCATTAGCTGCCACTTCGGCCAATTTAACTTTAATGTCGGCGCGCATATCTTGATCGAAAGTACGAATAGTACCGATAAGCTCTACTTCATCAGGAATAATATTCGATCGAATACCACCATTAATGGCCCCAAAACTCACCACGGCGGGTGCTTTGGTGATATCCACCTGACGACTAATAATGGTTTGTACACTATTAATAATTTGTGCCGAGGCCACGATAGGATCAACACCACTCCAAGGACGTGAGCCATGGGTTTGCTTACCCATCACTTTAATCGTAAATGAGTCTTCACTCGCCATTGCAGGGCCGGAACGTAGACCAATCATACCTGTAGGCATGCTTGAAGTAACATGCATACCAAACACTTGCTCAGGCTTGCGCTTAGCAAATAAGCCTTGTTTGAGCATTAACTCCGCACCGCCTTGCTCACCTTCTGGCGCGCCTTCTTCGGCTGGCTGAAAGATAAACATTACATCACCGGCTAGGCTGTCTTTTACTTTTACGAGGTTTTCAGCCACGCCCATCAGCATGGCCACATGGGTATCATGACCGCAGGCGTGCATCACACCTACTGTTTGATTTCGATAAGTGTCAGTTACTTTAGAGGCAAAAGGTAAATCAACCACTTCGGTAACGGGCAGCGCATCCATATCAGCGCGTAAACCAATTAATGGTCCAGGCTTGCCGCCTTTTAGTATGGCGACCACACCGGTATGAGCAATACCCGTCTGCACTTCAAGTCCGAGAGATTTAAGATGTTTCTCAATCACTTTACTGGTGCGAAATTCGCGATTAGATAATTCAGGGTGTTGATGTAAATCGCGGCGCCATGCAATGACTTTGCTTTCAACTTGAGCGGTTAGCTCTGCAGCATTGGGCACGCTAGCCACGGTAGTCGTGCTGTAAACACTGGTGGCAAATACACTTGAAAGCAGTAAAGCAACAGACGTCAGGCGCATGTTTATTCCATTTATTATAGTAATTAGTGCAACAAAACTACCTTGAAATGACGCTTTTGTTAAATCTTTTACCGCTTTGCTAACAAGTCAATTGTATCTATTTATTAATACCCAACACTCACGACTAAACTGGCGACTTTGGAAGGTGAAAAAACACCACATCGCTGTCGATAATTTCAAGCTGCCAACCTTGCTGTAATGCTAACCATTGAAAGGTTTCTATAGAGTAGAAATTGATATGAGTTGGGTCAATTTTATAGTACCAATTGTTAAACTTATCTAAGCTGGGTACTTGTTTGGTCATTACTGCCAATATGCCGCCAGGCAACAATAATGTACTTAACTGCGTCATCAACGCCTGCGCATTGGCAATGTGCTCTATCACTTCAGTTAAGCAAACAAAATCATATTGCTGAGAGAGTACTTGAGTATCTGGGTGGTAAAATAAATCATAATTAACCACCTTAATACCTTGCGCTGCAGCCATTTGGCTTAATACAGCACCTTCTCCGCAGCCAAAATCTAACCCTGTTGCGTCGGGTTTAATACGGGGGATTAATGGCGTTAAAGTACGAGATAAAAATTGTTGATAACCCACATCGGCAACGTCATTATTGTGGCAATCATAATGGGCTTTTTCAGCTATTTGATCCAAATGAAATGCTGCAGGAACCGATACCAAAAAACATTGCGGACAACGGACATAGGGACGACTTTTATCTTGAGAAAAAGCAACTGTTTCATGGTGACACAAAGGACAAGACGACAAAGCGAACTCCAAAATAAACCGAATGGGTCAATCAACAGCAAGACTAATCAGATTGAACTGGCTCTATACTGGTGTCTTTAGGGATTTTACGGGTTTGAGTAGCGGCCTCTTGCGCCTGTTGTAAATACTTTTGCTGACGGGTTAAACGCTCATCCGATTGAGCACGGGCTTTTTCGAGCTGCTGCGCTTCCCAATCGTTTGGCTGCGACTTAGCTAATACTTCTTGCTCACGTTCCGAGGTAGCCTTGGCTGCCTCACGCGCTTTTTGCAATTGCGTTTGCTCAAGTTCAGCCGACTCTTGGCGCGCTTGCTCGCCTTTTTCAGCCAAGGTCATTGTTTTATGTGGCTTATCATTAGCTACTGTAAAAAATGCCAATGTACTCGCCGTAACGAGCAAAATAACTGAGCTTATCAGCCGATGTTTCATCTTGTCTATCCTTTGATTTTATCGCCGTTATAACGCTCACGAACCACAGCAGGCATAGCCGTTAACTTATGTTGCACCATTGCGTTAAACACTGCAAATATTGGCGCGATATCAGCCGCGGGATTTAACGCAATCAACGTGTGGGCAACCGCTTCCAGAGTCGACAAGCTGTCGCTACGTTTCGCTTTACGAATGATATATTGCGACTCATCTTCACATTCTAGATGCAGTGACGGGTAATTAAGTAACCACGGATTGAGCTGCAACATTCGGTATGCTTTACGCCAAGTACCGTCGACTAAAATAATTATCGCAGCCTCACTCGCTCCAGCCTCGGCTACAGTTTGACTGTGCTCATTTGGATAAACCACATAAATCGGCTTCGTTTGCGCAGCTAAATAATGTTGCAGCTCAATAAAGTCCGCGGCAGATTCACCCACGTAAATTTTCATCTGCGGCATCACCAGTTTCAATAACCTCACGGTGTTCTTAGCATGATCCACTTCAGATGGATGCTGCATCACCACAACCTCGGTATTTGACGTCACCGGTTTGAGCGCATGACACACGCAAGCCGACTGTGGGTATTGACAATGGATACAATAACTTCTGCTCATTTTTTGTCTTATTTTTGTTGCAAATCTGTTGTTGCAAATATGTAAAGTTGAGTTCAATATACTTCGCTCTACACCATAATACCTCAAGGAAGAACCATTACTATGACTAGAACAAAGATGTCTGTGGCATTAATGCTCGCATTGGCCACAATCCCTGCATATGCAGCCCAAGATAATACCTATCACCACGAAGCAGAAATCGGTTTTTTAGACTCATCAGGTGAAGCGGATGGCCTAGTTAACGCCAATTATCGCTATTACTTTAAAGCGGTTGAACAAGCAGATAAGCCATACGCATTGGCGGGATTCTTTAATCAAGGCTCAACTGTTTCTGCGCGTTATGCCACCACTGACTTCCAAGATTTATATCACATCGCTGGAGAATACGTTTTTGACTCAAAATGGTTTTTGGGGGCTGGAGTCAACCAGTTAAATGCAGATGATGCTGTATTTGACATCACAACATACGAGATTAGTGCTGGATATTTTTTTAGCGAACACTCAACGTTATCCTTGAACTACACGACCAACTCAGAATCAGAATCTAACAATGGCGCATATTTAGAATATGAATTTGAATCATATTTTAGCCAAAATATTGATGCTATCACGTTAACTTACGAACATTTTATTCCATTACAATCAACCGCTGGAGTGTTTATAACTGGGGCTGTAGGTTATCAAAACCCACAATATATCAACAACGAAATGCTCACTCAAGTTGATGGCTCAACTCCGACTATAGTGCAAGATTCTAAAATAAACTTTGAAAATGACATTTATACTGTTGCAGTGTTTGCAGATTGGTATATCAATAACGCATGGTCAGTGGGTGCGACTTACTACCGGACAGATGTAAATACTGATTTCAGCAGCAGTAATATTGATGACTCAAATAAAAGTAGCCACAGCAACAACATCACTGAAACGGGTTTAAATACACGTTACTTCTGGCATTTTTCAGATGTATTCTCGGCTAAGTTTTCACTAGAACATTATTTCGATAATGGTGAGTATAATAGTGATTCAGAAACTAATGTTGGCATAGCAATTAACGCCCGTTTCTAAATTTCATCATATTGAGGCAAAAAAATACCCGCGGAATGTGGTTAGCATTCTGCGGGTTAAAGGTGATATTACTAAAGCTAATTAGTCATGTTGTAACTGTTCTTGATGCAGATGGCTTAAACGGTTCATTGCCATAATGATCAGCAATACTGCACTAAAGCCCCCCATAACAACCGCTATCGCATAAGGTGCAGGTATATCTGTTAGCTGGATCAACGCCGTCAGTATTGATGCCCCACTCATTTGAATGCAACCTAACATCGCCGTCGCGGTACCAGCGCGCTCACCGAAAGCCGACAACGCCATACTGGTTGCTGGGCCAAGCAAAATAGCAAAGCCAATACATAAAATCATCATCGGAGCCATAAAGGCTATTGCGGCGGCTAATCCTTCTTGAGGGCCAGCAAAGTACATCGCGGCTTCGATAACAGCAGCAATCAACATCAACGATAATGCCACTACTACTCCCGGACGGTTACCGATACGCTTAACCAACACTGGGGCAGCAAAACATGCGGCAATATTTACCGCAGCATTAAGGCCAAATAAACCGCTGAAAGTTAATTCTGAAATGCCTAAATGACCAATTAACCATACTGGTGAATAAGACACGTAACATAAAATTGATGCCATCGCGATCATGCAACAACTGGCATAAAACATAAAATGAGGGTCGCCAATAACCGGCTTATAGCGGCTCCAACGGTATAAAGGCCCTGTACTGTCGGTATTTAACGGACGTGTTTCCGGAAAACGGAACCCCACCAAAAACAACACAAAAATGGCATACAAAGCCATAAAAATGAAGGTAGAACGCCAGCCAAACTGTAATGCTAATAAGCCACCAAATGTAGGTGCCAGTGCCGGGACCACACAAATTGCACCATTTAGATAACTGTACATCGACACACTTTCTTTGCGCGAATAGCAGTCACGTACCGCACTAAATACCACAATAGAGGTGGAACAAGCCGCTAAGCCTTGAAACACACGGGCAACCTGCAACCATTCAAACTCAACCGCATAAGCCCCTAATAAACTACTAATGCCATAAAGTACAATCCCAAATAATGCGACAGGTTTACGGCCAAAACGGTCCGCGAGTGGACCAATTAAAATTTGCCCTACGCCCATCGCAAATAAAAATAACACTAAGGTGGACTGTACTTCACTGTTTGATACACCGTACTCCAATGCCATTGCAGGCATAGACGGTAGATAAATATCAATAGCCAACGGGCTCAAAAGCACCATAAACATTAACAGTGGCAATAAGTTACGACGCATAAACTTCTTTCTCTCAAATTTTTAATGCACAAAGGTCACCCTTAATAGGGCGCTATAATAAGTCAAATGGAGGTATGAATGAAAATGATATAAAATCCGAAGTGAATTTCCATTTGAGAATATCACATGAATTTAGACAATCTTGCTCGAATCGATCTTAATCTATTAGTCATTCTACAAGTATTACTTGAGGAGCAAAGCGTCACTCGGGCTGCCCATCGCTTGCATGTGAGTCAATCTGCTGTCAGTAAAAGCTTAAATCGGTTGCGAGAAACATTAGACGATCCACTGTTTCAACGCACAGCACACGGCTTAAAGCCAACCGCACATGCTGATGCATTAAGACAACAACTGCCGTTAGTATTACAAAACTTGTATCAACTTACGCAACCGCCAACTTTTCATCCGGCGACCAGTAACCGCCAATTTTCATTCTCGATGGTCGAAAGTGCTTATGAAACCTTAATTCCCTATTTTATCGGACCATTATTACAACAGGCACCGTTAATAAAATTAGATTCCTATGTTTGGACCGAAAAATCCATGCAAGACCTACAGCAAGGACAAATAGATTTTGGCATTGCAGGTCGAGATATTCTGCCTCAAACCGACGTCAATATTGACAACGTACCTGAAGGCATTGAATCACAAGTCTTATTTAACGACCATCAAGTTTGCTTAGTGCGTAAAAATCATCCTATTTTACAGGCTGTAAAAGATGGTCGCTGGGATCAAGCTCACTACCTTAACATGTCTCATGTACAGGTAAGATGTGAAGGTAACGATTGGTGGGCACTAGATTACCACTTAGCCAACTTGGGCTTACATCGTAACCTATCGACCACAGTGCCAGATTTTTATGGTGCTGCCAGCGTTTGTGCCAATACCGATTTAATTTTTACCTTGCCCTCTAGCTTTGCTAACCATGCACAAAAACTATATTCGCTGGTGCCCATTCCCTTACCCTTTGAGTTTATGCCTATGGCTTATGTGTTTTTATGGCATGAACGAAATAATCAAGAGCCTGGACATCAATGGTTTCGCAATATTATTTTCAGCAGCGTCGATAAAGCCATCGCGAACCAACATATTAGTAAACACAACGGCTGACATTGAGCCTAAATTGAACTTTTAGCTCGCGCAACACTCAAATAAAACGATTAGATGACAAATAATCCATCAAGCCAACCTGATGGATTATGTAATAGGGTAAACCCTCGGAGATCAGAGGATGTTCAGTTCAATTTACACTCACAAAATAATGCAACGTCTGCAAAAAATGCGACCATTGGCAGCATTTACAACGGTTGCCACAGTCTTGATCGGCGGCTTGCTATTATTACCGTTAATATTACTGTTAATAGTACCGTTAATATTACTGTTAGTGTCTGTAGGTTTCATCGGTATGACACTGTTAAGCCGCCAATACATGCGCCAGCATCGTACTGCATCATCACCCCTTTCAACAGCTAATCCCAAAGATGATATTTATCATGATCATCCAAATATTGAACGAGAAAACTCGAATCAGAAATCTCGTTTGAGTCATGCCAAATCTGCAGGACTATCGTAACTAAAGTTAAAAAATAACAGGTTAGTATTGACTCACCTATTGACCATCATGCAGTCGTTATAACATGACCGCGAAAGTAACCATCACTAAAAGCATTTTATAAACAGTATGCCTAAATCTAGTCTCGATTAACCCTTTGGCATTGTCTGTGTGGGCAATAACTTTCGCTCTCAAACTTAAAACATTAACTAGGTTTAACGTGACATATTATGTCAAAACGTTGCAAGCTGTATATTAAGTCATCGTTACTAATTTATAGGTAACGTCTTTAGACACCCATATTCAGACCAAGCGCATTCAGGAGCTACCATGAAATTTAATCAATCATTCCACACTGCCAATTTGAAAAGTCGATTCTCGGCTATGAATCCCATTTTGGCATTACTGATGTTTTTTAGCATCGCATTCACCACGATTGTGCTATTGCCCTTTATATTGTTACTGGGCTTATTAAGTTTTATTACTTTACAGCTATTAGGTAAAAAAATATTGCAAAGAAACCAGTCACAAGCCCAACAAGGTGATATCTACCAAGACCGCGCTGATGTTCAGCGCGAACAAGCAGCACCTTACGCAGATATGTTTAGCCGACCTAAATCGAATCAAACTCAACACACTGGTCGCACATTTGAGCATCAGGCAGATTAACTAACCGTTAGATGCGTTTAGTGACAACCTTACCGATTCTAGCCATTTTTCCAAATTGGTATTGGCTATGTTTATCTTAAGATTACCGTCATTAGTCGTCATTCCTGCAAGCTATTAACGATATCTAAGCCGGTAAAACCTTAAATATTCGCCAAAAATATCGGCTGGCTATGTTTATTATTTATGTAAAACATAAAGAGCGGCTAAACACTAGTCACCTCTTAGGCATTGAATCGCGCAGATCAAACCCCAATGTTATTAGAAGGCGGGCAAATAGAGTAGCAAACGATGCTGCCACATTTGCCAGTAATATAAGCCAAAAATTCGATACTGAGGAGAAGATAAAATGAACAAGACACTCATTTTAGGCGCAAGCGGACAGATCGGTAACATGGCGACAAAGCAGCTATTAGCAGATGGCCAATCAGTCATAGCGTTAGTGCGAGATAAAAATAAATTGGCTGATATCGCCAGCGATAAGAAGCTAGACATCGTTGAAGCGGATTTAGAACAGGACTTTAGCCAAGCATTTAACGATTGCGATCAGGTCATTTTCAGCGCTGGCTCAGGTGGTAAAACAGGTGCAGACAAAACTATGCTCATTGATTTATGGGCGGCCTGTAAAGCCATTGATTACGCAAAAGCGGCTAATGTGTCACATTTCATTATGGTCAGCTCTATCGGCGCTGACGATCCCGACCAAGGCTCAGAACAAATGAAGCCTTACTTAGTTGCCAAACACATGGCCGATGAATACTTGATCAGCAGTGGGCTTAACTACACTATATTTAGACCGGGTTCATTAACCGATGATCGTGCCACAGGTAAAGTCCAAACCCAACGGCCGAGCAGCAAAGAAAAAATGACCATTCACAGAGAAGATGTTGCTCGCGCACTGACTTACGCTGTAGAAAAACTACAGCTAGGCGGCAAAGTCTTTGAATTATTTAATGGCAGTAAATCCCTCACTGATATCCTAAATTAATCCATTCAGTAGGCATTCGCCTAACAACGCCATAAACACATAAAAACTTAAACACTTAAACACTTAAACAACATTAAGGCCAGCACAACGCTGGCCGTTTTTTAGGGGAGGATTACCGATTAATTTAAGATACTGAAATATAGCTAGTTAAATAATTTGCAAAGAGGCTAAGGGAAATTGCTGACTACAGAAAAGTGGTAGATACCAATTACATCAAACAGCGCGTTTTCTCGAACTGTTATTGACATAATAAAGAGTAACATCTCATGTGTGCGGGCTTGTTCAACACTTGGGATAGGACGCGGCTTCGCGCGGCCTATCCTTATTTGATAGGTGCTACTTGTAACCCATCAAGCTTATTTCTATTGATGATACAGAGCTAGAATCAGAAAAATCACGGCAGACGACTACTTTTGTGAAAGTTTTTTCTGTTTCAATATTATATTTATCTACATCAGAGCTACATCTCTGTAGGAATACTCCCTTTTCATCACGAATTACCACTTCAATCTTATACATTTCAAAATTAGTCATCTGAGTAATCTTGTATTCACCCGCGACGACATAATTAGAACCTTCTAGGCGGCTGACTTTACTAGTTACCTCGAAACTTTCTATTTTTGTAGGATTGTAACTTTGCATTTTCTCATATTCACTTGGATTAACATATTGAGTAATTAAAATGATGATGGTTATTGATAGACCAAAACCTAAACCCCATAAGAATCCATTTTTAAGATTATCCACACTATCTCCTTGTATGCCTAACGTTTTAGTATTTATGCGTTGCGCTGTTTGCATGGCATAAACAGCTTGTTGGACTTGGCCGATACCGAATCCAGATTTATAGGTACACTTTATGCTTTTGGTATTTGCTTTTTTTGATGCTGGCTCTGGGCTACAGAGCAGTTTTTATCAATTGATGTTGAGTAGTAGGTAAGTTTTTCATTGAAATCCCTTTTCATCGTGTTTTCCTTAATTGAAAATGTACAAATTCAACTCTGAAATTGAGGCCGTTGAAGACTCTTTACAACAGAATGTGTGAGCCTGATAGGTCTTCCTCGAACATATCCATGTAGGCTTAACCAAAACCAAATGAATGACCGGTTAGTCGACTTTTACACCGTAGGTTTATGCTTACTTTGAGCAAATATAAGCAGAAAGACACCAAACATTATTGCTATGTCTGCGACATTAAAAATGCCTGTTCGAATCGAGCCTATACCAATATTTAGAAAATCGATAACGGCCCCATTATTAACAACACGGTCGTAGAAATTACTCATACCACCTGAAAACACTAAAGATAATGCAATTAAAGGGACAAGGTGCTGTTTGGCATTTGAAATTAAATAAACCAGTAAAGCCAATAAAAACGTACCAACCAAAACAACAAAAAACCAGAACCGAGCTTGTTCAGATAGATTATTACCTAAGCCTAGAAATGCACCAATATTTTCTGTGTAACCCACTCTAAGAAGGTCATTAAGGTAGCTCGTCATTTGAAATTTAGGAAGATGTTCTGCCGCTAATAACTTCGTGCCTTGATCACAACCTACGCATGACAGCGTCACTAAAAAAATAACCAATAATCTTTTCCAAACGTCCATATTTACTTTACACCTTTTCTGGCTACTTACGTTGTAGTATTTGTGCATTGGATTGTTTATAAAGCACAAATCTCTTGTTAAACCTAAACGATTGCTAGCTTAGGTTAATTGGTTTGATTTGCTAATAGGAATTTAATTGTTGATGTGGACTCTGGGTTACCGAGTAAATTTGCAATAACTGATACTGAGTTGTCAGTAAGTTTCTTATTAAAATCCATCGTCATTATTGTGCTCCATCACATCTTTCTCACTCTAGCTGATTCAATGAGCATAATACACTCAACTGAATTCTCATATTGCTCTGTGCTACAGCTTAATTCAACAACTATTAATTCAACAACTAATTGGACGGTTCACTCGATAAAGTCGGCCATTTAAGTTATTGCTCAATATCTTTCATTGCCTAATATCTTATTGATATAAATAATTTATGAACAATAAAAAACACATTACATACATTAAAAATAACTACGCCACATCAAAGATTACCAGCTAAGCGAATACATGACTGGCAGTAATAGCGATAAACTCACCCAAACGATAATCGTTAGTGGGACGCCCACTCGGACAAAATCGGTAAATTTATAGCCGCCAGCATGCATTACCAGTAGGTTAGTCTTATAAGCCATAGGTGTGGCATAACTCATATTGGCACCAAACAGCACCGCAATAACAAAGGGTTCGGGATCAACCTGCAGTTGCTGCGCAATGCTGATAGCAATAGGAGTGCCTATGACTGCAGCAGCATTATTAGACACAATATTGGTCATAATGGCCATTAGCAACATCAGTCCAGATACAATAACCGCCGGAGAAGCCCCTGCGGTTAACGCGACAAAGACTTGTGCTAAATACTCTGCACCACCGGTTTTTAATAATGCCGCCCCCATCGCCAAACTCGCCGCCACAATCAAAATGACCTGAGTGCTTAGCGCCATAGAAGCATGACGCCAGGTTAAGCAGCGTGTGACCAGCATAAGCAGCACACCCCCTACGGCGCTTATCGCAATGGGAACGCCCCCAAATGCCGACACAAGAATAATTGCCGCCATAATCAGTAAAGCCGTTACCGCTTTATCCGTGTACGGAAGATCTGCTGTTGCATCGAGCACTAATAGCTCACCAGCACGTTTAATTTCGCCTATGGTATCTTGATCTCCCTGAACTAAAAGAACATCACCAATGCGCAAACGGGCCTGTGCTATTTTTTCACGCAGCGTCTCTACTGAGTTTCCCTCTCGATGTATTGCCAGCACCATTAATTGATAACGATCATAAAAGTTAAGCTGCCTCAAGGTCATACCAAGCAAAGGTGAACCTTGCATGACGACTATTTCGGCAATCTGCTGTCCCTCACCGGATAATGGATGTTCTTCATCAACAGGCGTATCTCCAACATAGAGCATGGCATCCAGAGCACTTTCCAGTTCCTTCAAATTTTCCGGAGTGTCATTCACCATCAACCGATCCCCAGCCTGAATTTGCGCATCGGGCAACGGTACAACATAGGTTCCACTGCCCCGCATAATGCGTGATACTTCCAGCAAACCTGAGCTCTTTTCAATCAGTTCGGTCAATGTCTTACCGACTGCAAAACCGTCTTCCAATATAACCAGTTGGGCAGTAAATATTCTTGGGGAGGTATCGCTGAGTATGGCCTTACGAGCAGGCAGTAAGCGTGGCGCAATCAACCATAAATAAACAATAGCAATAGCGGCAACGATTGCTGCCGGTACAAAAAAATCAAACATCTGCAGTCTTCTTAAGCCCATATCTGCAGCAACTGAAACAACTAACAAATTCGTCGAGGTGCCAATACTGGTACTCATTCCTCCCACCAGAGTGGCAAATCCCATTGGCATTAACATCCCCGAAGCTGGCTCTCCGGTTCGCAGCGATACACTGATTAGAATAGGCAGCAGCAATACGACTATAGGTACATTATTAACAAATGCACTCAGAAAAGCGCCAACCAGCAAGGTCAGCAACATACTCAATGCGGGGCTTACAAGCCATAAGCGCGCCAGAATTCGACCAAGAGGTACTAGCGCTCCGGTGCGCACTAAACCATTTCCGGCAATCATTAAGGCACACACTGCCACCAGCGCTTCATGGCCAAAACCACTGAAAAACTGCAACGCCTCAAGATGTTGCCCCTGCGAATTGACGTAAGGAAAAACAGTAAAACCGATGCTCAGCATTGCCAGAATAAACAGACTCGACGTCTCAATGGCAATAGATTCTCTGGTAAATAGAAACAGGGCAAGCAACACAAGCAATAACACAGCCAGTGCATGCGCATCAGGAAGCTGTGGCAAAGTCGTTATATTAATTGCTGTCACCTGTCGTTAACCTTTTCTATTGGTATGAGCATGGTAAGGCTAGGCTTGCTGTGAAGTTTTTCCACAAAGCGCTTCAAAGCAGGTTGAGATATGTTGAATATATATCAGTTAAATATTAGGCATTGTTTCTAACTAAAGCGAATTGAAGAGACACGCTACACACTTATCTAGCGTGAGTCATCACTGAGTAACAACCCCAACTTAAAAACAACCATAACAAAGCAAATGTCATTTACGCGAGTAAGCACTTTGCCTGTTGCAAGGTAGTTAACTCATCTTCCGTTGGATTAAGCGCAATCACACTGTCAATTTGCATCAGTAACGACTGCCAAAGCGGCTCGATGACCTGGCGCTGAATCTCGTTGGCGTGCAAATTAGCTTGTTGTAGTAAATATGCTGCTTGTACCACATCGATACGGCCTAAAATTCCGTCGGCTAAGGCGACACTCAGTTCAATCATCGCGGTGACATTACGGCCGTATTTAATCACTTCATGCAAATAGTGTTCAGCAATATTAAGTTGCTCTTGGCTAGCGTCATCATCGTGCAAGATATCACTGCTGCAACGTAACATCGCATCCAACTGGCCTTGCTCGGCGGCTTCTTGCATCCATTGTTGGCTCGTAGCGATATCAACTTGGCATCCTTCACCTTGTTCAAGCATCAGTGCCAAATGATATTGTGCATGCGGGTAACCGGTTTGCGCTGCTTTATTTACCCATAAGTAAGCTTGTTCAAATTGTTGGTTTTGATAAAACAGCACCCCAAGGTTTGACATTGCTTCAGCATCTTCTGCATTAGCGGCTAATGTCAGCAATGTTTCGGCTTGATTAATATCCACTTCAAATTGATCACTGCCCACCAGATAAAAGAAACCTAACAAGGCCTGCGCATTAACAATACCTTGTGCTGCCGCTTGCGCAATAAACGCCTCGCCCGTCGCAGGATTTTCCACACCACTATAGCCGTGCAATAAGCTCACACCATGTTCAAACAATGCCGCTTGATGATGAGCTGATGCAATATGAAACCAATGTGCTGCTTGGGCAAATACATCCGCTGACGTTTGTTCAACCGTGGTTGATATTGGGCTTGGAGTGTTTGATTCTGCTGAATTTGAATTTGAACTTGAGGATGTTGAGCTTGATGATGCCGAACTTGAACTTGCTAAGAGTGAATCGTCAGTGGTGTGTGCCAACGCGCGCTCTTGCTCTTGTAGCATTAATCCTTTGACTTTAAGTGACATCCCCACTAAATACTGTGCTTCAGGATCATTTTTCATCACTGCGCGATAACATAAATCGCGGCCAGCAAATGAATCAAATGCTTCAAATTGATAATGCGGAGCAACACCTGGATGCAGAGAGGGATATAGCTTTTCAATTATCTGCAGAATTTGATGGATCGACTTTTCCGCGATGTTAACAAGCTGAGTTTGAGTTAAATGATATTTTTCAGGATGTGCGCCGCGATTACCATCACTGCGTAATCGGTGTAACGCCCGCACTGCGGCAACATCAATAACACGTCGCTGATTCAGCTGCTCAATACGATCATATAAGTTTGCTGAGGTAAACGTTACTCCATGCTGCACCGCTAATTGAGCGGCGAGTTTATGGGTAAAGCTGCGAATGTAGACTAACGCTTGGGTAGGAATATCGCGTACATAACTTTTAGCTAAACGGTAATCGTCGCTTAACTCAGCAGAGAAACCATTAATAAACTCAATATCATTTAACAATGGTTTCTCCTTTTAGCGAGTTGATTGAATATTTATCCCTCTGCTTTATCGGCATCCGGTGTTTTACGATTAACCATATACAATCTAAATAACGCAATATTAACAAACAAACCTAAGAACGAAAACGTTGCTTCAACCACCAGTTGCAATGGAAAACCAACTTGCATCGCGACTTGTGAAAACATGCCAGCTAATAGAGACAATGGCACGTACAGCATTAATACCGCAATGGTTTTAATCGTTATAGGGCCGCTAAATTTAAAGCTACTCTTAATCGCTTCTAAAGGTGTTAAACGTTCAACCACCACCATAAAGTTCACATAGGCGAGGCGAGAAAACAAGTACAAGCTCACGATTAAGCCAATCAACCATAGTGGGCCAAACGCAGCAAAGATCATCACCGGCGCTAAAATGGCTAAACCAGAAAATACTCCAGCCAGTAATAATGGCGGTACAAAAGGCAAACTAGCCTTTAATATTTGTGCCGGGGCAAGATCATGGCCTTGAGAGCGTAGCTCTAAATACAAAGTTAATGCGGCAATTAAAAACGAAAACACCAACAATAACACCATCATTGCTGCAGCGTGTACTGCACCGAATTGTGGGTTTTCAGCATCAGCCTGTAGCATTTCATTACCTAGCCAAAGTTGAATAGCGACTTGGATTAACAGTAATGGCAGCGTCAGTACGGCAAGCTGACGGATGTGGTTTCGAAAAAAGTTAAATGCTTCAGTCAAAATTGCAAACAATGACATGTGGGTTCCAGTAATCTATTAACAACGAATATTGCGCTTAGGATACCCAAAAAAAATGCATTTTGCACAAGTCTAATGTGTAAAAATCGCGATCATCTGTCGCATTTATGTAAATCAGGGTAAAATGATGCATAAGTTTAGACATTGAGCCACATCAAAGGACACTCATTATGAAATTAGCTTCTGCATTACCGGTACTGTTTACCGTCTTCGTATTCTCAGCGCCAGCAACTGCGGGCTGGTTAGACAACGTTGCTGAAATAACTAAAAAACCAGCAACTGAACAAGCCAAAACCATTGCACTGTCTGAAACAACTGAGCAATCAAGTGCTTTAGTGGGTAACGTTATGTCTCAACTTGGCTTATCTCAAACCCAAGCTGAAGGCGGGTTAGGCTCACTACTTAGCTTGGCTCAAACCAATTTAGGTGAAAATGATTTTAGCCAATTAAGCAACAGCATCCCAAATGCGGACGGTCTACTGGCTGCAGTTCCTGCTTTATCATCAGGCAATGGCATGTCAGGATTATTGTCACAAGCAGGTGATTTAGGCTCTGCGTTACAAGGTAGCGCAATGGTATATGATGCTTTTGAAAAGCTTGGTATCTCAAAAGAATATATTAC
This sequence comes from Shewanella sp. SR44-4, assembly GCF_014163715.1. Classification (NCBI taxonomy): domain Bacteria; kingdom Pseudomonadati; phylum Pseudomonadota; class Gammaproteobacteria; order Alteromonadales; family Shewanellaceae; genus Shewanella; species Shewanella sp. SR44-4. Next base: position 104,018 of record NZ_JACJDU010000002.1, read on the forward strand.
CCCTATGGTTGATATCGCTAAAAACTATCTCCAACAGAGTGGTGGTGACGGTACGGTTGATTTATTAATGAAAGGCTTAGGTTCAGTCTTATAATCATTATTAAGACGGCTTAAAGCTACCCTAACACCCGCGTTAACATTATTTAATCCCAAGCCATTCGCTTGGGATTAGCATTTTTGCTAGCATAAAAATGAATAGTAACATTGGACAGAATAATTATGATCGCCAAACTAAAGCAATTTCTCCAATCGCATACTCAAGAAAGTAGCCCAGAAGAGAAACAGAAAAACCTCAACCTAGCCGCGGCAACCCTATTGCAAGAGGTTGTGTACGCCGACGAAAATTTGGCTGCTGCTGAAGCTGCTTTACTGCCCGAAGTGCTCATCAGCACTTTAGGCATTAACCCAGAAGAAGCGATAACCCTTATAGAAGAAGCAAATCAAAGCCGTAAAAATGCTACGTCTCTATTTGAGTTTACCGCCGAAATCAATGCTCAATTTAGTATTGATGACAAACAAAAATTACTGCTGTCAATGTGGCAATTAGCTTATGCCGATGGTGAATTGTCGCAATATGAAGACCAAATTATTCGCCGTACAGCTGATTTACTGCATTTAAAGCACAGTGAACTGATTCAAATGCGCAATATCGCCATGGAAACTCGCTAAATAATAGCCAATTAGCCTTGGCTATTATTGAGTAAATACTTACGCGTAAGATGAGCTTTTTGCCACCACATAAAAGGGGCGATAACCAACACCAATACAATGGCGTAAATCATATTACTGCCAAGCGCGATGCCCAAACCAACACAAAACAAACAACCTGCAATCACTAATGGTAGATACCGCTTGCTGAGTAACTTAGCTGCAGACAACATCGCCAATAAGTAAATAATCACAAACACGCCATTACTCCAAGCGATTAAGTCTTCTAATTCTTGAGTGCTATAAAAGGTCACGATGATCACCACCGCCATAGCCCCCAAAATGGCAAACAAGGCTCTAAAGGGCACACCGTGTGGGTTTAATTTATCAAAATAGCGCGGTAAAATGCCTTCTTTACTGAAGCTCCACAATAAACGCGCGGCGCTAGCAGCATACACATTCACGGTTGCTAACCCGCTGGCAATACCTAATACTCCGATGATATACGCGCCATATCCACCCAAAAAGGTGTTTGATAACAAATAATCAAATGCCGATATCATCGCTAAGCCGTCACCCTCGGTTGGTACCATTAGCAATAAAAAAGTACAGGCTAAATAAATAACACCCACTAATACGGTGCCCATCATCATTGCAGGCAGCAAATCTTTTTCGGGTTGGCGAAAGTCGCTGGCAAGATGTGTCATGGCCTCAATGCCTAGAAAACTCCAAAAACCAATACCCATTGCTAGCATCACCCCACTAAACTGCGGATGACTGCCATGCGCAAAGGTTTGTAGCTGATCGACATTTAACCCGCTGGCACCAAATAATATTGCGACTACCGATACAATCAACAAGGTTAACGCAAACTGTAATTTTGCCGACACCTGAATACCTTTAATATTCAGCAGCAATAACACAGCCACAATCAATAACTCTGCGACTAATTGACCTAGCCCAGAAATCGATATTAATGCTTCTAAAAATTGAAAGGTCATTAAAATTGCAGCAGGTGCACCAATGGGGATCACTAATAAAAAAATCAGCCCAATTGTTCGGCCTGCTGTAGCACCAAATGCTTTTTCAATAAAGTAAGCTGGACCCGCTGCATGCGGGAATCGACTCGCTAACAAACCAAATACTAATGCGACTGGAATAATGGCTACCGTTAATAACAACCATGCTAATAGCGAACCTGAGCCTGCTACCTCTATGGTCATTTGCGGTAAAATAAATACCCCAGTGCCTAGCAATGTGGTGGCCATTAAGCCAGCGCCTTGCCAGCGTCCTATTGTTGCGGTCATTTGATTCATTATCTTATTCTTACTGTGATATATTGCGATATTATAAGGCCAAACAGTAAAACATTCTGCGGGTTAATGAGCTCAAGTTGCTTTGCTAAACCGACAATATGACGGATAAAAGGCAACTTTCCGTCATAATGACAGTATGTAGGTGTGACACACAATTATCGGGATATAAATCATTGGATAAATTTGATAAAGCGATTATAAACGAATTACGCCACAATGCTCGACAGAGTATTTCGTTTATTGCTGAGCAAGTGAATTTATCGCGCAGTGCTGTCACCGAGCGAATTAAGAAATTAGAACAAACGGGGGTTATCCGTGGCTATCAGGTTTTACTGAGTGAGTCGCAAAAACAAGGCGTGTCGGCATACTTTGAAATTCAGCATCGTTGCGCCCGTTGCGCCGAAGTCATCCATATTTTCACCACCATACCGGAAGTGATAACTTGCCAAGGCATTACCGGCGACATGGATTTATTGGTTTATGTGCATGCCAATTCTATGCAACGATTACATGAAATCCGCGAATTTATTGATGCTCAAGCTGACATCGTCAAAATTAAAACCCATGTAGTCATGAGCGAATGGATAAACAACCAAGCATAAAAAAGCTCTGTATAAACAGAGCTCAATGGTTAAGTGCCTTTACTAGGCTAATTGCTTACCTATTTCTAACCCTTTACCTCTAAGCGCGAGGAGCTTTTCGGCTAATCCGGCCATATCCATTTTGATGATACCGGCTTTGTGATTCGTTATATCTGCCAACCAAGCGGTAAAAGATTCGTCATCTCGTTGATCATCCCAATGGGCAAACACCTCGTGCGACAAATAGATAACGGCAGCCAGCTTAGAAACCGGCTTGGCATTAAGCGGTGCGCGTTGATGCTCGATCCCTTGCACTAATGAAGGAGTAAATTTCCACGCTTTAGCTAATAGAGCACCAACAGAGGGTGAGTCGAAACCTAATAAGCTCGTTTCAAGCTGTTGCTTATCTGCCCCTTCAGCGACAGCGGCTCTGATTTGTGCTGCGACCGAAGGCTCAACAACGGCAATCAGTAAATCACCAATATTGTGTAAAATTGCGCACGTAAAAGCTTCATCTGGTGCAACGCCACAACGTTTGGCTACTTCTTGTGAATACAGGGCGACCTCAAAAGTCTCACCCCAGAATTGGGCGAGATCAATCCCTTCTGCATTAGGAATTGCACCAATAACCGCAGAAGCAATCACTAACGTCCGCAACGTTTGCATGCCTAATCGAATCACAGCTTCGTCAATAGAACCCACTTCACGACTGCGACCAAAATGAGCTGAATTAGCTAACCTCAATACTCTAGCGCTAATAAGAGGATCTTGAGCCACTTTGGCTGCAATACTCTTTACGGTGGTATTTTCATTATTAACCGCATCTAACAATTCACTAACCGCTTTGGGTAAGCGAGGTAACTCATCAACTCTTTTTAATAATGCAGCAGATTCCATATTACGAGAGTCCTTGTTATTATTTTTAATACAATAAATAAATCATATTAATAACATTAGCACAACATAAATAAAGCAAGAGAGGATGAGGCTGATATTTGATTGTAGCCTTAACAACTTATTTCGCAGATTTTGGATAAAAATCTGCGCTAAATCTTAGATATAACGCTAACTTGGCGTTACACTAATATTCGTTTATTTATTTGTAATATGAGCCAATATGCAACAACAGACCAGCGCCGATATGAATTTGTTATGGGGTCAATTGATCTTGGAAGAGCTTGCACGCTTAGGGGTTAAGCATGTGTGTATGGCACCAGGTTCTCGCTCAACTCCGCTAACATTGGCCGCTGCTAGTCAAACCCAGCTCACTCGTCATATTCATTTTGACGAGCGTGGTTTAGGGTTTATGGCCCTTGGATTGGCAAAAGCCAGCAATGCGCCAGTCGCCATCATTACCACTTCAGGCACCGCCGTGGCCAATCTTTATCCAGCCATTGTTGAGGCGTGGTTAACCCATGTGCCGCTGATTATTTTATCTGGTGACAGACCACCAGAGCTGATTGATTGTGGTGCGAATCAAGCGATAATTCAGCCCGCTATTTTTGCTCAATATGCTAAACAAGTTAACTTACCAACGCCTGATCTTGGTTATCCGGCTAATGCATTATTGAGTACTATCGATCATGCTGTAGCTAACCAACACCAGCCGGTTCACATAAACTGTATGTACCGTGAGCCGCTATACCCAACAGAATTGGTGACGTTGGCTCACGTAAAAAAAACCGCGAGCTTTACAACTGCAACCTATCTTGCACTATTAAACCAGTGGTTTGAAAACACTAAACCACTGACGCGCTATGCTAGCCTAACGACTGCAGAGTTACCCACTACAGACACCTTAATGCGCTTTGTTCACGGTAAAGGCGTGATAGTGGTTGGTACCTTAGCTCCTGAAGATAATCCACAGCAAATCGTCGCGTTAGCACAGAAGCTTGGCTGGCCAGTATTAGTTGATGCACAATCACAGTTGCGTCAGCATCCAGGCGTAATAGGCCACGTTGACCAGTTATTATTAAACCCGAAAGCCAACAAACAACTCGAGCAAGCTGAGCGGATATTAGTCTTTGGTGGGCGTTTTATTTCTAAACGTTTACTTCAATATATTGCCCAACAATCTTGGCATAGCTACTGGCATGTAAGTAAATACGGCGATCGTTTAGACCCGAGCCATCAATCTAAAGAATTTTATCAGGCAAGTGTTCAAGCGGTATGCCAATTACCTTGGCCACGCTCATCACAAGCCAACTGGGCATTACAATTATTACCGCTAAATGAGTCATTGGAGTCCCTGTTTAAACAACAAATCGACAATACAACCTTTGGTGAAGCCCAAGTTGTGCGTGCCATAGCATTGGCTCAAACAGATCAACATATACTGTTTATCGGTAATAGTTTACCTATCAGGCTCTACGATATGTACGCACCAATTGCCACCAATACACCGGCAATTTATACCAACCGAGGGGCATCGGGCATTGATGGACTAATTGCAACCGCTTGTGGCGTAGCCGCAGACAAAAATGCACCTACAACCCTAGTGATGGGCGACCTATCCTGTTTGCATGATTTCAATTCTCTGGCACTGTTAAAACAAATGACTCAACCATTTGTGCTGGTTATTATTAATAATGATGGCGGTAATATTTTTAATCTATTACCTGTACCCAATGAAAGCCTGCGCAATGATTTTTATCGATTAAGCCACGGTTTAGAGTTTGGTTATGGCGCTGCTATGTTTGGTTTAGCCTATCGACAAGCAGATGATATTGAGTCGTTTAATCAAGCGTATCAAGAAGCCTTTGAGTTTAATTGTGCCTCAGTGATTGAAGTCAATGTCAGCCCAACTCAAGCCAGCGACCAAATAGCACAAATCAGTCAATGGGTGAAACAACACTAATGGTAATGATCAGTCGCTTTGGCCAACCACAATTACCAGCATTATTAATGCTGCATGGTTTTTTGGGTAGTAAAGACGACTGGTCTATTTTAATGCCACGTTTAAGCCAATATTTTCATTGTATTTGTATTGATTTACCAGGCCATGGCGCTAACGTAGACACTTTAAACTCACCGGGATTACACCAAGCGGCAGAGCTTATTGTGAGTAAAATGCATAGCATGGGTTATATGCAGTTTCATGTATTGGGTTACTCACTCGGCGGACGGATAGCGCTGCATATTGCAGATGATTATGCTGATTCGCTCTTGAGCTTAACGCTCGAATCCGCTCATCCTGGCTTGCAAGATGCTCAGCAACAAGCCGCGCGAGCTAAAAGCGATAGTATCTGGGCGAAAAAACTCCAGCATATGCCCATAGCGGACTTTCTCAGTCTTTGGTATCAACAAGCAGTTTTTAATGACTTGAGTCAATCTCAAAAGCAGCAACTTATTGCAATACGCCGCAGCAATGATCCACAACGCTTAACCAATTGTTACATGACAACGTCTCTTAGTTTGCAGCAAGACTGCCGCACTGTACTTGAGTCGCTAACGTGTCCATGTCATTTTATGTATGGGGTTGATGACAAAAAATTTGCTCATGTGGCTATAGATTGGCAGGCGACACTGGCAGAGTCTGGTTTAGGCACTTTGCAGTTACATCCTTTGCACGCCGCAGGACATAATATTCACAGCCTGCATCCTCAATTGTTTACCGACACCTTACTGGGGTTATTGTGCTTAGATCCGTTAACGGATCCAAAGGAGTAACAATGTCATCAGATAACTCAACGATAACCAGCTGTACTCTGTATCAATATCAAATTGAGCTCAACCCTAGTTTACCTGTAGGTATACAACGAATTGATTTTCGTAAAGGGTTAGTGCTTGCTATCCAGCTCAGTAATCAACAAGTGGCTTGGGTTGAAATTGCCCCATTATCAGGCATCGATATTGATAGCCAACCAATAACAGGGTTTAGCCAAGAGTCGCTTGAAGAGGTGACATCACAACTGTTGTCAATATTACCGAGTTTGATCGATCAACCCTTAGCGATTTTAGCCAATATTGCCGAGCAGATGTCGCTGCCATCATTGGCATTCTCATTGAGCTTATTGGATGCAAAACTAACCCATCGATTGCCTGTTCGCATCGAAAATCCACAGACTCAGTTAGCTGTGGTGCCATTACTTTACGATGGAATGTCAGCACACGTTATTACTCAAAAGTTACAGGCACTGAGCAGCATCAACAGCGTAAAAATTAAAGTCGCTCAAACCAGTATGGAAAGCGAAATCGAATTTATTTATCAAGTGCTGGCAATCGCACCTCACGTAACATTACGCTTAGATGCTAATCGTGGTTTTAGTCTTGAACAGGCTATCGACTTTTTAGCGTGTTTACCAAAACACAAAATTGAATATATTGAAGAGCCATGTATTAACCCCAGTGATAATGCCCAAATACACCGGCAATTAGGAATAAAATATGCTTTAGATGAGTCATTAAATTCATCTCAATTTGATCTCGATTTAGCATTACAACAACCCGGTTTAGGCGCATTAATTATCAAACCCATGTTATTGGGTTCGCTGGAAAAATTGCAAAACATGATTAGCCAAGCTCATCTTGCTGGTGTGCGCGGTATAGTAAGTTCAAGCTTAGAAGCTGACCTCGGTATCAGCGACTTACGCATAGTGAGCCAGGCACTAACACCAGATGAACCACCAGGCCTTGATACATTAAGCGCCTTTGGCAAACCCTTGCTGTTAGCCACCTCTGGGTTATCTCCACGGCTAAATCATCAAGTGTTGCAATTACTGACTCACATCGGCCAACCACAAGACTCAGGCAAGGCTGATATATAATGATGTCACCTTTGCATCAAGCAGCATTAAATCATCCAGATGCTATTGCTATTGAAAGTAGCCATAAAGCCGTCAATCCGAGCATCACTACTGGTAATAAGACTTGCAACAATACTTGCCCCACTACTCGCGTCAGTTATGCTCAGTTAAGTGGTTTAGTTCACTGCGTAGCGCAACAATTGCAATCACAAGGTGTTAAGCATGGCGATATTGTGGCTTGTGTGTCACACAATAATATTGACATGATTTGCCTATATTGGGCATGCATTGATGCGGGATGGATATTTTTACCTTTGTCACCTCGATTGGCTGATGTGCAGATTAATCAGCTTATCAAACGCTTTGATCTCCAATGGTTATGGACCGATAACGTCAGCAGAAAAACCGCGATTGAGATTGCCCACTGGCTCGATATTGAACTGCCTCAAAAAGTAGATCAACTAAGCAACCAAGCTGTTGAGGTATCACCACATCAAGCTTCCAATATTATTCTCACATCTGGTTCAAGTGGAACACCCAAAGCTGCGGTACATTGCTTAACTAACCATTTGAGCAGCGCCAAAGGGGCTGCAACGTTTATTGCTTTAGCGCCGTCTGACGCTTGGCTATTATCGTTACCACTGTTTCATATTGGTGGGTTGGCCATTATTCATCGTTGCACTTTGGCTGGAGCCTGCATTGTATTGCGAGATCCCGCATTGACACTGGCCGAACAGCTAACAAGTAGCCATATTACCCATGTGTCATTAGTGCCAACCCAGGCGATACAGATACTCCAGCAACATCCCGCGGCGTTTGCCAATGTAAGCGCATTACTGTTGGGCGGCGGAGCCATAGAACCGGCTCTTATTGATGCACTACAACACCTGCACATTAATGCTTATACCAGCTATGGTATGACAGAGATGAGCTCACAAATTACCACCGCTAAAGCCAATTTATTAGGCCATCATGGTTGTCCTTTGCCTTCAAGACAACTGAGGTTGAAAGACGGGGTGATTTGGGTAAAAGGTGAGTGTTTATTTTTAGGCTATTTAACCGACCAGGGGTTAAGCTTGCCATTAGATGATCAAGGTTGGTTTTGTACCCACGACAAAGGACTATTAGATCCAGAGGGACAGCTGAGTATTTTAGGCCGCATGGATAACATGTTTATTTGTGGCGGTGAGAACATTCATCCAGAACAACTTGAAGCGGTGTTATTAACCCATCCTAATGTCGCACAAGCAATTGTATTTGCCCTGGACGATACAATTTTTGGCCACTTACCTGCTGCCATTATTGATTATTGTGTCGCAGACAATAGTACTAATGCAATTGAACTCGAAACCGTTAATGCCAATTCAATTGATTTCGAGACCGTTAACATGGAGGCTGTTGACTTAAAGACTGTTGATTTAAAAGCCATTGATGTCGACAACATTAACCTGCAGCTGAGTCAGTTAGTTGAATCAACACTGGCGCGTTTCAAGCGGCCTAGACAATTTTTTGGTTGGCCAAAAGACGTCGTCACCAGTGGTTTAAAAGTGCCAAGAAAAAGCATCATCAACGCCATTCAAACCCAGATAGACGCAGCAAAAATAGCACCATAATAATATTGATTGCTCAACAACGCTTAACCATCGGTGGCTTCGGGCTTATTTGATGGCACTAAATTCGCTTATTCGAAATTTGCCTATACGACACTGGCTAACTCTAAAGTGAATGGGTCTACATTGGATTGATCTCAGTTCAACATCAATGAGTGCTGATAAAGCTTCGCAGCCAAATTATCAAATTCCAGCCATAAAAAAACCTGCCGTAGCAGGTTTTAATCTATCAAAATCGAATACGCTGGAGTGTTACTCCATACAAGATTTAAGCTTGTTCATGGCATTCTTTTCTAACTGTCTGATTCGCTCAGCAGAGACTTCATAAGTCGATGCAAGTTCCTGCAAAGTCACTTTAGTATCATCTAACCAACGCGCACGTAATATATGCTGACTACGTTCGTCTAAGGTTTTAATGGCCGATAATAAACGTGTTTGAGAGTCTGCTTCCCAATTGGCGTGCTCAACCTGATCCGCCACATCTGAAGAATGATCTTCTAAATATAATGCTGGGGCAAAATCATGATGATCGTCATCGCTGTCATTGGTTAAGTCGAAGGCCGGATCTTGGGCTGCCATCCGTGATTCCATTTCGGTCACATCAGCTTTCGATACGCCTAAATTCTCTGCAACCATGGTCACTTCAGCGTCACTAAACCAACCTAAACGCTTTTTAGACTTACGAATATTAAAGAATAATTTACGCTGTGCTTTCGTGGTAGCTACTTTCACGATACGCCAGTTTTTCAACACGTATTCATGAATTTCAGCTTTAATCCAATGCACAGCAAAAGACACAAGGCGAACACCAACATCGGGATCGAAGCGTTTAACCGCTTTCATCAAGCCAATGTTACCTTCTTGAATAAGATCTGCCTGTGGTAAACCGTATCCTGAATAACCTTTCGCAACATGCACAACAAAACGAAGATGTGACATAATTAATTGCTTTGCCGCTTGTAGGTCGCCATTTTCTTGTAAACGCTTGGCGATGTCGTACTCTGTATCGGCGTCCAGCATATTGATGCTGGTCACAGACTGGATGTACGCTTCTAGGCTACTAGCATTATGCGGAACCGCCAGCGCCATTGATTGCGTTTGATAAGTCATTCGCTCTCCTACTACATTCAAAAATATATTTCAGCTAACTCGGTACGATTATTCTGTACGATGAATAAGGTCTCTTGGTTCACAACACAAGAGAGCTAACTCGATTTAGCCGATAAACTATCAACTATATGACATCATATGTCAAATAAGGTTCTACTAGATGAACATTTTTACCGCAAGGCTATCGCAATGCAAGTGAACAAACGTTCATTATTAAGGCTTAAGCTTCATCATACGCCTGCAATTATGACGGTTCAATGCTACGTAAGTGTTGTCGTACAGATAAATATGAGCCAAACCAGCCTAAGAATGATGCCAATAACACCAGTTTAATCAACTCTGAAAATGTTAATGACTGGATGGTTAATTCACTGCCATATAATCCCAGTAACTCTGCTAAGGCACCATCGAGATACCACACTAACACATTAATAATGAGCCAAGCCAAAATGCCACCGATGACCCCATACCAAATTCCAGTATATAAAAACGGACGTTGAATAAAGGCTTCGGTTGCACCCACTAGCTTCATCACTTCAATTTCGGTTCGACGGTTCATAATCGCAAGCCGAATGGTATTGCCAATAACTAATACCACCGCAAGAACCAGCAAGGCAGCAATAGCCAACACCGTTTTTTCAAGTAATTTAAGTAATGCCTGCAGACGCTCTAACCATTCAATATCTAAACGACCAAAGTTAACTTCGGATTCACGTTCTAATTTTACCAGTAACTCACGCGCCCCTGTGGGACTAGAATACTTAAGCGAAGGCGTTACAGTAACAACTGCAGGTAGTGGGTTTTCATCTAAATATGACAACGCCTCACCAAAACCAGATAAGCGTTGAAACTCTTCTAATGCTTGATCGCGACTAATATAAGTGACCGATTCAACCTCGCGGAATGCTTTGATACGCGACAACAAACTTTGAATGGATTGCTCACTGCGGCCTTTATTAATAAATAACGAAATTTCAGCGGCACTGTTCCAAGATTGAGTGATGTTTTCAGCATTTTTTACCAGTACCTGCAATGCCGCCGGTAAACTTAAACTCACGCCCAATACTGCCATGGTCATAATGGATGAAACAGGGCTGCGCCAAAGTTCGCCCATACTCGACATGCCTTGTTGCACATGGCGAATAAAAAACATCACAATACGACCGCTTAAAGGTAATTTACTCTGAGTAATATTCACTTTTTTACTCATCGTATTGTCTCCCCACCAGCAGTAGAACGTTCTCCACCGAGCATACGTCCTTCACGCAGAGTAAAAGTGCGATATTTCATGCGCGCAATAAGGCCTAAATCATGGGTGGCAATTAGCACGCTAGTACCCGAGTCATTAAAGGCTTCGAATAAGCGTAAAATATCCATCGATAATTTAGGGTCTAAGTTACCCGTAGGTTCATCGGCCAACAACAGTGGTGGCTTGTTAACAATAGCGCGGGCAATGCCGACTCGTTGTTGTTCACCACCCGACAGCATTATCGGCAAATGCCGTTCTTTGCCATATAAACCCACCATGTCGAGTGCGCCAGCAACACGCTTACGAATTTCGCCATGGGTGAAACCTTCGATCACTAACGGCAAGGCAATATTGTCAAATACGGTTTTATCCATCAACAAGTGATGATTTTGGAAGATCACCCCAATATTGCGACGTAAATAGGGCACATGTTTTGGCCCTACATTGGCAATGTTATGCCCATTAATAGACACCTTACCTGCCGTAGCACGTTCAATAACCGTAATGAGTTTGAGCAAGGTACTTTTACCCGCACCAGAATGGCCGGTTAAAAAAGCCATTTCACCTTGTCGAAGGTGAAAGTTGACATCCATAAGGGCCTTTTGGCCTCCAGCATAGATTTTACTGACCTGCTCAAATTGGATCATAAATTATTGGTCCGTTTTATCCTGGCTAAATAATGCTTCAATGAAGTCATTGGAGTTAAAAGTACGCAAATCATCAATTTGCTCACCGACACCAATATGACGAATAGGAATAGAAAACTTATCGGCAATCGCAAAAATCACCCCACCTTTGGCGGTACCATCTAATTTACTGATGGTAATCCCCGTCACGCCAACCGCCTCTTTAAACAACTGTGCTTGGCTAATAGCATTCTGGCCAGTGCTGGCATCTAACGTTAGCATGACTTCATGAGGCGAATCTGGGTCGAGTTTTTTCATCACTCGCACGACCTTCTTTAACTCTTCCATTAAGTGACTTTTGTTTTGCAAACGTCCTGCTGTATCAGCAATTAATACGTCTACTTTGCGTGCTTTAGCGGCTTGCAAGGCATCAAATATGACTGAAGCACTGTCTGCGCCAGTATGTTGGGCCACGACCGGAATATTATTGCGTTGTCCCCACACTTGTAACTGCTCAACGGCTGCTGCGCGGAAGGTATCACCGGCTGCTAACATGACAGATTTACCCTGGCTTTGGTACTGTTTAGCCAGTTTACCTATCGTGGTGGTTTTACCCACACCATTGACACCAATCATAAGAATGACAAACGGGCCATTGGCGTTATCGGGAACTAAAGGAATGGCTACCGGATCGAGCATTTTTTGCATTTCTTCACGCATTAAATCATAAAGTGCTTCTGCATCTTTAAGTTGCTTACGTGATGCATGCTCGGTCAGGCTTTTAATTAATTTATTGGTGGTTTCGACACCCACATCAGCGATTAACAATTGTTCTTCGAGTTCTTCAAATAACTCATCATTAATTTTTTTACCGCGGAATAAGCCAATGAAACCAGAACCAATATTCTCGCTGGTGCGCATTAAGCCACGTTTTAAGCGGGCAAACATACCCTCTTTTTGAGGTTTAGCTTGCGGTTCATCTTGTTGTGCTAACTCAATAGACTCTATCGGTGCTTGTTGCTCGGCAGCCTGTTGTTCTGCTAAATGCTGCTCTGCTAATTGCTGTGCGGCTGGTTCTGTAGCTAAAGCTTCGGTTGCTAAGGCTTCAGCTGCTAACGTTTCTGCAGCAATACGTTCAGCACCGACACGGGCTTGTTCTGCTCGTTCATTGTCGATACGCTCTTGCTCAAGACGCTGCGTTTCTAGATGAAGCTGTTCAAGACGAATCTGTTCAGCACGTTCGGCTTCTAAACGTTCAGTTTCTAAACGCTGAATCTCTTGTGCTTGCTTTTGTTGCTCAGCCTGCTCAGCGGCTAGCTTTTCTGCAGCAATACGCTCAGCATCGATACGGGCTTGTTCTACTCGTTCACTGTCGACACGCTCTTGCTCAAGACGCTTATTTTCTAGATCAAGCTGTTCAGCACGCTCAGCCTCTGCACGTTGAGTCTCTTGCGCTTGCTTTTGTTGCTCTGCCTGCTCAACGGCTAGCTTTTCTGAAGTTAAAACATCAGCAGCTAACTTATCCGCGGCAATACGCCCAGTGTCGATATGCGCTTGTTCTGCGCGTTCGCTTTCGAGACGTTCTTGCTCAAAACGCTCAACGTCTAGACGCGCTGTTGCTTCAGTTTGCTTTTGCAGCTCAGCTTGTTGGGTTTGGTCAGCAGACTCTGTTGCAACTTCATTTTCCGCATCAATATCGAGTTGTTGCTGTTCTTCAACTTCAGGGACGGGCTTATCTTTACGAAACCAGGAAAAAAAACCTTTCTTTGCCATGTTTGCTACCAGTATTTATATGCTTAAAAATTCAGTTGAAGCCGTTTGTTGCATCTCTAACCAGTAAAATGATGAATACTCACATTTAATCACAAGTTTGATATAAAATAACGGCGGTTCAGATTGTGGCATAGTCTACCACTTTCTATTTTCTTTGTTCAGGCAAAATCACGAGGGTGAGATGGCTAAAAAAAATACCAGCAGCGGTCAGGTGCGGATTATTTCAGGTCAATGGCGATCTCGTAAGCTACCGATCCATGATCTTGAAGGTTTACGCCCAACAACTGATCGCGTTCGCGAGACCTTATTTAATTGGCTTGCCAACGATATCCGTGGTGCCAGAGTACTCGATTGCTTTGCCGGCAGCGGTGCTTTATGCCTTGAAGCTTTATCTCGTTATGCCAGTTTTGCTACCATAATTGAACTGCAAAAAAATGCTGCTAATCAGTTGAAACAAAACCTTGCCACCCTGCAATGTCAAAATGCACAGGTTATTAATGCCGACAGTTTACAAGTGCTTGCTAAAGGCACACCCAGTGGTTTTGATATTGTGTTTATCGATCCACCATTTCGTAAAGATTTAGTAAACAAAACCATTGAGTTATTGATGCAACATCAATGGTTAAACCCCAATGCACAAATTTATCTCGAAACCGAATCAGAATTAACCTCAGTCAATGTGCCAGCAACCTGGGTTGCCTTAAAAGAAAAAAAGGCAGGTCAAGTATGTTATCGACTGTACCAATATCAGCCGAACAATACCGAATTATCGGCCGATTAAGTTAATGCCTATATCAATACACGATATTATACTAATTGGTAAAACGGCCACTTTGTCGATGTGGTGTTTGGTGGCTTACGGCTTGTTTATTTTCAGCCCTGATGTATCGCTGTTTATTAATACGTTTGCCTTTATCACCGCGGCAATGCACATGTTATTTGTGCTACTCACACGCTTAAAAAATTTCCGAAACAGTATACCTGCGGCACATTATCGGGCGATTTTTCTGTGGGGAGTATTTGCACTATTTGAGCAACATCATTCACAGTACGCTAGCCCGCTTGTTAACCGCAGCAACAAATAATAAAAATGACGATTATCTGAGACATTGACATAAAAAAACCTCGTTATTTAACGAGGTTTTTTAGTTAATAACATCGGCACATTACTTTTTAGGATAAGGATGCGCGACACCTTTATGACAATCGACACAAGTCTTTCTGTCTTCTGGTGCTTTTTTAAAGTTCATACTGTGCATTCTTACGGCCATTTTCTTCATCGTATCTGGCTGATCTTCATAAATACGAGTGTGGCAATGCTGACAGTTAGCCGAATCATTACTGCGGAAGTATTCTAATGCTAAATCAGCTTGTTCTTTACGGTTTTCATCTAACCATTCTTGCGTCATAAAGCCATCAATGGTCATCAAGCCAATAATGTCCTTAGAAACAATGATTTTTTTAACTAAATAATCAAATGGGCCATGTGGTAAGTGACAATCTTGACATTGTACTGTGACACCTGCTCTACCACCACCATGGGCTGACGCCATAACCTCTTCTCTTAACGAGTGGTCACGGTGACATGTCATACAAAAAGCATCGCTACTTGTTGCATGTAAAGTTTGTTGTGTTGCGAAATAACCTACGACACCCACAATTACACCAACCACAATAAGGGCAATAATCGAGTACTTCGCGCTTGGTTTAAATAGTGCACGCCAGTTCATTGTTCAATCTCCGTAATAGCAAAAAAGGAATTTCTAATATTTATAAGTCTAGTTTAGGATTATTCGAAATTATAAAATTGATTTTAGTCGCCATTTTGAGAATTGTTTATCTAAAATATGTCTAAAATGCGAGCTAGATCTCGACTTTTGCATATGCCGTACCGAAATAATGATCAATTACTGGATCAGGTCAACGAAGTGGCCAATAAAGGTAACGTCGAGTAAAAGAGTGAACTTGTCAGTGTCCAAATTTGTTTTTGATTTTAAATTTGATTTTAAATTTGATTTTGAATTTGATTTTGAATTTAAGTATTTGCCTTCACCCTTCACTAGTGGCTAACAACACTGAAGAGCAAAAATTAACAACAGCGGTGGTAGATAAAGGCAGGAGATAACATTTATCTCCTGCCAAATATTAGTGAAACAATTACTCACTGCCCGCTAATTGATTCGGCGTTAGCGCTGACGACTAATGTTGAGTGTGATGCGACTCCATTGCAGGCATCGCATTGTTAGCCACTAATTGCATGCTAGTGATGCTATTGATGCTATTGATGCTATTAGTGCTAGTAATGCTATTGGCGTCCGTTGACAGCTCTGCTTTAACTTCACGATTAACATAAATTGCTGCAAACTATGAGTTACTTAACAGATAATGGTATCTCGATGGTCATTTATAGCTTGATTTACTAGCCTAAAACACTTTCTAACTAAACCAATAATAAAAATAATAAGGTTAATTTGAATGCATAAAACCGCAAGAACACTCCATAAATGGTTGATGCTGTTTCTCGGGCTACAGTTTGTGATTTGGTCAGTAACAGGAACATATATGGTGTTTATGCATATTGACTATATTCATGGGGATTCGCTCATCAGTAACCCCCAAACAAAAATCAATACCGATAAAATGCAGTATTCATTGACAAAACTGTTACAAACTTATCCTGAAGCAGAGCAAATAAGTGTCGGTAAACTGATGCAACAAGACGTATACCGCTTCTCTATCACGACCATAAATACGACTATAAATGCGACCATAAAATCGACTCAGCAGGTACTGCTAAATGCGCAAACAGGTGAACGTTTATCGCCACTTAATCAAACGGCAGCCATAGCATTAGCGCAATATTATTACCTTGGTAATGAGCCCATTAGCGAAGTGAGTTTACTGACTGATAACCCACCTTTTGAACTCAGTGCTCGTCACTTACCGGCGTGGCGAATTAATTTCGACCACTTTTCCGCACCATCACTTTATATCTCAGCTGACAGTGGATTATTAGTAGGCAAGCGCCATGCATTTTGGCGTTTATTCGACTGGGTGTTTCGTTTTCATGTGATGGATTATGGCGATGCTGAAGAAATCGATAACCAATTATTATTCTGGATAGCGTTGTTCTCAACTTTAGCTACCGTTAGCGGGTTAATATTAGTGTATTTCAGGGTATTACGTCGTACTAAAAACAAACGTAAGCCTATGTTGAGCAAGCGTAAACACAGTGGGGTTGCCTAATGTTTTGGGTCAGAAAACTGCATAAATGGGCATCAGTCATTGTAGGGGTTCAGTTACTCCTTTGGTTAATCAGCGGGCTGTATTTTAATCTTATGGATCACAATAAAGCCCAAGGACTTACCCACCTTAACGACACTCACACTGAAGTGGTAATAGAGACTCATCGTTTGCGTGAACCTAGTACTATTCTGGCCGCCTTTAAACCTAGCATATCGCTTAACATCATTACTTTATTAGATAAACCTTACTACCTATTAACCCATGAAAAAGGCTTATACAATCATCTTAACAATGACTACACCTTGGTTGATGCTTATGACGGTAACCAAGTAATAATTAATACCACAATGGCGCAACAGTTGGCCAAAGCATCTTACTCTGGAGAGGCTGTAATAAGTTCAACTCTCTTACTCACTCCGCCATTGGACGACTTTCCAAAACAGCGCAATGACACTTGGCAGATAAACTTCGCCGATAATATTGGCACCAGTGTTTATATTGAAGCACAGTCGGGTCGACTCGTCGGCCACAGTGATGAACATACACGTTTAGCCGATATATTTTTTATGCTGCACTTTATGGATTACACCAGTGAAGGCAGCTTTAATAACATCCCTATCAAGATTTTTGCGTTTATAACGTTATGGTTAACCTTTAGTGGATTAATTTGGGTGATTGATATGCTCAAGCGCAACAGGTATCGGCCCAAACTAAAGCGCAAATAATGGCGATTTAAACGTAAGTTGACCCTAAATTAATGAAATGGAATGTGTATCACACGATACTGATCATAAAAGCGTTATCATCATTTTCAGATTAATAAATTTAATCTGTTATTACTTGAAAGATTTTTACTTAAGTAAAGGTCTGTTAAGCTAACCCCTAATAAACGATTTGGTTAAGGCTAAATGAGAGCAAAGCAGTCAAACTATTGGATCATCGTAATCACTTTGTTCGCACTTGTCGGACAGGGGCTGCTGACTAATGACAGTTTGATGGTGCCAATGGCCCATGCAGAAATGGCTCAAGCAATGTCCGCTCAAACCGACAAAACAACCAACACCACATCAGCCATGTCGCATAAGGCAATGAAGAATTGCCACGATAATATGCAAAATGCCGTCAATGATGTGGGTGAACCTATTGCCGCAAAGTTACCGCAAACCAGCTGTTGTAATGGTTCCGGATTTTGCAGCTTGGATTGTAACCACTGTTTGACTATTTCGTTTACTGCCAACCTAATTGATATTCCATTGGCAACGACCAATATTCCCGTTTACTCTGCACCGCTTGCGATGGTTGTTAACCATGTGTCAATCGCATTCCCTCCTGCGTTCCGCCCTCCTATCGCTTAATTCAATTGATCATTCTTGTGCGTTAAGCACATTCAATACTATTGTTTTTTAGCGTTTATCATCATGCCGGTTATCAGTATTGTCATGATGAATATCGAGGTTATTATGAAAAAACTGCCATTTTTTAATGTGCTATTAAGCGCATTCGTTGGGGTCATCATCCCCGCAGCTCTGACATCAACGGTTGCTTATGGCGCAGAGCACGATCATGCCCAGCATCAGTCGCAAGCCAGTAAAACCTATACCTGCCCGATGCACCCTGAAGTGATCAGCGATAAAGAGGGAACCTGTCCCGTCTGTAATATGTTTCTCGTCGTCAAAGATGAGCAACAAGAGTCCAGTGCTGGCGACACTCAACATCCAATGGCTAACATGCATGGCGCTATTCCAAAAGAACCAAGCCTAGCAGACAAGTTTAATTGATCATTCTTGTGTGTTGAGCACATTCAACATTATTGTTTTTAGCGTTTATCATCATGGCAATAGTCAGTATTGTCATGATGAATATCGAGGTTGTTATGAAAAAATTCCCACTTTCTAGTGTGCTATTAGGCGCGTTTGTTGGGGTAATGATCCCCGCGGCTTTCACATCACCTGTCGCTTATGGCGCAGAGCACGATCATGCCCAGCATCAGTCACAAGCCAGTAAAACCTTTACTTGCCCGATGCACCCTGAAGTGATCAGTGATAAAGAGGGAACCTGCCCCATCTGTAATATGTTTCTCGTCGTCAAAGAGGAGGAAGAAGAGTCCACCGTTGACGGCACTCAAGATCCAATGGCAAACATGCAAAGTGCGACTCCTGTAAAACAAAGCCAAGCAGATAAGGTGTTTAGCCAACCTAAACCTACATTAGTGCCGACAGCAAATCAGAGCGATAGCACCAATGTAAAATATGTCTGTCCAATGCATCCACATGTAGTGTCCGATGCTCCTGGTACCTGCCCTATTTGCGGGATGAACCTAGAGAAAGTCACCGTTACCGATGCAAGCCAAGAAATTGTTGTCGGTGTTTCTGGCGGGATGCAACAAGCTTTGGGTATGCGAAGCCATGTAGTTGAAAAAACCAGTTTGTCGCGCCAAGTGAATACCATAGGCACAGTGCAATATAATGAAAATGCGATTGGCCATGTGCATACACGCGCAACCGGATGGATCGAAACGCTCACGGTAAATAACGTGGGACAACAGATAAAAAAGGGCCAACTTTTATATGAGCTTTACTCGCCCGAACTCGTCAATGCCCAAGACGACTATTCCCAAGCTCAAGACTACCTTTTGCAAGATAAAAAACGAGGTAGCAGTTTATTACTTAAAGCACGTAAACGCTTAGAGTTGCTTGGCGTCGATACCTCGATAATTGATCGTTTAGAAAAAACCGGTGAAACCATTTTTAAAGTGCCTTTTTATGCCCCACAAGATGGCTTTATCAGTAAGCTAACCGTGCGTGATGGCATGTATATTCAGCCTGGAGATACCTTGTTTGAAATCGTTAATTTAGACAGTGTATGGGTCATTGCTGATGTATTTGAAAATGAACAAAGCTGGCTACAACAAGGCCGTAAAGTCACTGTTAGCGCTGCAGCACAAGGGCTGTTTGATATTGACTCGACAATTGACTATATCTACCCAGAATTAGACCCTGTCACCCGAGCGATGCGGGTGCGGATCAAGCTTAACAATCATAACGACAAACTCAGACCAGGCAGTTTAGTTGATGTGACCTTATTTGGTCTGCCTAAGAATAATGTGCTCACTGTACCAACTGAAGCATTGATCCTTACCGGACGTGAAAACCGTGTGGTGGTGCAACGCAGTGATACCAGCTTTGCTTCCGTGCCAGTCAAAATTGGTATGATGGCAGACGGTAGAGCCGAAATCTTAGAAGGACTGAATGAACATGACAAAGTGGTTATTTCAGGGCAGTTCTTATTGGACTCAGAAGCCAGTATTCAAGGCAGTTTACAGCGTTTAAGTAATGCGCCAACGACCAAAGAATCAACCACTACCGATGCTCACCAGCACTAAGGAGCACGACAATGTTAGCAAAAATTATCAGTGCTTCAATAAAGCAACGCGTTATGGTGTTGATACTCACGGCCGTTATCGCGTTAGTGGGTTATCAAGCCATGCGCATGACCCCACTGGACGCGCTACCTGATTTATCAGACGTACAAGTTATTGTAAAAACCTCTTACCCAGGCCAGGCACCGCAATTAGTTGAAGACCAAATTACCTATCCATTGTCATCGGCCATGCTGGCCGTGCCGGGAGCCAAAACAGTACGTGGCTTTTCAATGTTTGGTGACTCGTTTGTGTATGTCATTTTTGAAGATGGCACCGATATCTATTGGGCGCGTTCACGGGTGCTTGAATATTTATCGCAAACACAAGACCAACTGCCAGCGGGTGTCACACCCAGTATTGGCCCAGATGCATCGGGAGTGGGTTGGATTTTCCAATATGCCTTAGTCGATCGCAATGGACAGTATGATTTAGCCCAACTGCGTTCATTACAAGATTGGTTTTTAAAACTAGAATTACAAAGTGTTGCCGGAGTATCAGAAGTTGCCACCGTTGGCGGTATGGAACAAACATATCAAGTGGTCGTCGACCCACATAAGCTAGCACTGTATAAAATCGACTTAATGACCATTAAAAACGCCTTAGATAATTCCAATAGCTCGACAGGCGGCTCGGTGATTGAAATGGCCGAAGCAGAATACATGATCACTTCAAGTGGTTATCGCCAAACCATTGCCGACTTTGCTGAAATCCCACTGGGCATTTTATCGGAAACTGGTACGCCGGTATTAATGAAAGACGTTGCCCAACTACGAACCGGCCCAGCGGCGCGTCGTGGTATTGCCGAACTCGATGGTAAAGGCGAAGTTGTCGGCGGTATTGTGGTGATGCGCTATGGTGAAAATGCTCTTGAAACCATTAATAATGTTAAGCAAAAACTCAAAGAGATCAGTAATGGATTACCTGATGGGGTCGAATTAGTCACCACTTATGATCGCTCTGATTTAATCTTACGCTCAGTCGATAACCTTAAGCATAAAGTGCTAGAAGAAATGCTGGTTGTCGGACTTATTTGCCTACTATTTTTACTGCATGCACGCTCAACGTTAGTCGCGATAATCACCTTACCTATTTCGATTTTAGTCAGCTTTATCGCCATGAATATCATTGGTGTCAATGCCAATATTATGAGCTTAGGCGGCATTGCCATTGCCATAGGAGCGGTGGTTGATGCGTCAATTGTGATGGTCGAAAATACCCATAAACATTTGGAACATTATCGCCAAAAACACGGTAAAGCTCCTGAGGGAGAAGACCATTGGCAACTCGTCAGAGAAGCCTCTATCGAGGTCGGCCCTGCATTATTTTTCAGCTTGTTGATTATCACTTTAAGCTTTACGCCAGTATTTGCCCTTGAAGCGCAAGAAGGGCGTTTATTCCACCCGCTAGCCTTTACCAAAACCTTCGCTATGGCGGCATCTGCCATTTTAGCAATCACCTTAATTCCGGTGTTAATGGGTTATTTTGTCCGCGGAAAAATCCCTGATGAGCGTAAAAACCCCATTAGTCGAGTATTAATTGCCATATATCAACCATTGTTAAAATGGGTACTGCATTTTCCTAAAATCACCATCGGATTAGCCATCATTGTGCTATTCAGTGCTTACTACCCATTAAGCCAAATGGGCTCAGAGTTTATGCCCACCTTAGAAGAAGGTGACCTACTTTATATGCCCACCACGCTACCCAGTGTAAGTGCAGGCAAAGCAGCAGAAATATTGCAACAAACTGACCGACTGATAAAAACAGTACCCGAAGTGAAACGAGTATTTGGCAAAGTGGGCCGGGCCATGACAGCAACAGACCCTGCGCCGCTAACAATGTTAGAAACCACCATCATGCTCAAACCGCCTGGCGAATGGCGTGAAGGCGTAACCTTAGAGAGCATTATTGCTGAACTGCAAAAAACCGTGCGTATACCAGGGATGACCAATGCTTGGGTGCAACCGATTAAAACCCGTATCGATATGCTATCTACCGGCGTGAGAACCCCTGTCGGCATAAAAATATCGGGCGCAAATGTTGAAGAACTACAACGTATTGGTGCAGAAATAGAAGCGGTAGTAAACCAATTACCGGGAACTGAGTCGGCATTTTCACAGCGCAGTAGCGGCGGCCGCTATATTGATATCACACCAGACCTTAAAAATGCTGCACGTTATGGCATGACCTTAAAAGATATCCAAGATGTGGTAAAAATTGCCATTGGCGGCATGACCGTTGGTGAATCAATACAAGGTCAAGAACGCTATCCAATCAATATCCGTTACCCGCGAGAGTTACGTGACAACATCGAGAAGCTCAGAAATTTACCGGTACTGACTAAAACGGGTAAGTACTTACCGTTAAGTTATTTAGCCGAACTGAAAATCACCGATGGTGCCCCCATGCTAGCCAGTGAAAATGGTCGCCTTATCTCGTGGGTGTTTGTCGATCTGAAAGACATTTCTATCGGTGAATATATCGTTGCAGCAGAAAAGGCACTTAAACAACAAATTACCCTTCCTCCACGCTACAACTATAGCTTTGCTGGGCAATACGAGTACATGCAACGCGTAGACGCCAAAATGAAAATGGTGATCCCATTAATGATCGCGGTGATTTTTATGTTGCTGATGATGACTTTCAACTCAGTAATACAAGCATCTGTAATCATGTTAAGTTTACCTTTTTCATTGGTGGGTAGCGCATGGCTACTATATGGGCTGGATTTTAATTTTTCAGTTGCTGTATCTGTCGGCATGATTGCCTTAGCAGGGGTCGCCGCTGAGTTTGGCGTGGTGATGCAGGTGTACCTTAATAATAGTATTAAGGCCTATAAAGAAGCCGACAATTACCACAGCAAAGCGGATTTAACGGCTGCATTAATTGAAGGTGCAGTGATGCGCATTCGCCCTAAAGCCATGACCGTCGCCACCATCTTTTTTGGGTTACTGCCGATCATGTGGGGCAGCGGTACGGGTAATGAAGTGATGCAAAAAATTGCTGCGCCTATGGTCGGCGGAATGGTCACGGCGCCGCTATTGTCGCTATTTGTTATCCCAGCAATTTACTTGCTGATATATGGCCGTAAGTTACCCAAGCAATCATTGTCTTAAATTTATTTAACCAGAGTTGAGGTTATTACTTTTACCCCTATCAATAAAAATCCCAAACGATTAATCGCTTGGGATTTTTTATATGCTAATCACAGTGTTATTTACGCTTAAGTGATTCATTAAGTTGGTCGGCTTCATCTTGTTTCTTTTTACGACACGCCGCAATATCATCAGGGTGACCATACTTACATGGGTCGCTGGCTAAAATTGCCCTAGGGACATTCAGTATCATGTAATCTGTGTCATTTTTATTGTCATCTGCATTGCCAATATTATTACCAATATTGATGATATCGGTACCACGGCATCCCGTAAGTATCACTAAGCTAGATAACAAGCATAATTGGATTATCCGTTTTTTCATTGTTGTAATATTCCTTGTTTTTGACGCGCAAGCAGCATCATGCGGATAATCCCCCATAGCATAATAATCGCACCGATAATCAACATAATAATAATGATCAAAGGGTTGGCTAACATAGGCAAGAAATCTTGGTCAAACCCTACAAGGATACCGTAGAGCCCAAGACCAAATAATATCGTGCCAGGAAAATCGATCAGTGCCACTAACAACATACTGCGATGAATACTGGCTAATGTGATTTGGGTGTTTTCCTGTGTCATTCACTCATCCTTGGTTAAATACACTAACTATTACCAATAACTCTTACCAACAACTGATAATAACATTTTACTAACAACTCACTATGACATTACTTAATAATCAAGGTTCAATCGCCACTCTATGTTAAATCGGCACTCTACATTACACGATACTCTAGCTTCAATCGGCAACACTGAAAATATAAATAATTAACATTCATTATGTAAAAACATAATTTTCAAATCTATTTATTCTGCAGTAAATAACGCAATAATTGAAAACACCCCACCTTGTGGATCATTGAGTACAGAAAAACGGCCTACGTTAGGAATATCAGTTGCAGGCACACAAACTGAAGCCCCCAAGGTTTGTGCTTTAGTCACTGATAAATCACAGTCATCAACGGCAAAATAGCTCATCCAATGAGCAGGAGTATCGCCCCATTCTGCAGTCATTTCCATCAATCCACCAATGGCTTGCTCCCCCGCATACCATTCGGTGTATTCAAAATCAGCCACATCATTAAGCTTAGTTTGGTAACCTAATACTTGGCTATAAAACTGTTTCGCCGCAGCGGTATCACGACAAGTAAGCTCAACCCAACATAGGGTATTTGATTCTTGCGATCGCTTAATGCCAATATGGTCTTGGCCTTGCCATAATGCAAACCGACAGCCTTCTGGATCTGCGCATAGCGCCATACGGCCAGCATTTCCAACAGAATGAGGCCCCGCAATAATCTCACCTCCAGCTTGAGTCACAGCCTTAGAGGTAGCATCAACATCATCGACTGCAAAATAAATTGTCCAATGAGTCGGTAAGGCCTCCATTTCTGCCGGCATTGGGTACATTGCAGCAATATCATCACCGTCGATTTGCAGCATAGTATAATGCCCTTCTGGCATAGGCATATCATCTGCTCCCCAGCCAAATAGCGCCTGATAAAATGCTTTACCTGCCGCCCAATCATGAGTTGCTAATTCAATCCAGCAAGGCTGTCCTTGTTGATACTGTTGTACCTTCATTATCCTAATCCTTTATAAAAATAGTTGCCTTGATATAGCCAACATGAAACTTGTCTCATAAGTTAAGTCGATATCAGCAGAAAAGCAAAAAGCCTTCAAACGAAGGCTTTTAGGCTAAAAGTTGTTTCACCGGAATTTTTGCGTCTATTTAAACACCGGCAATATATCGGCCATGGCCAGCAAATGACATATGGCAGTGATAACTCCAAACAACACCACAATAGCAATTAACGGGGTTCCACCAGGGACTTTAAATCCCTTTGAGTCAGGATATTGTTGTCTTACTTTATAGGCTAATAACGCAGGTACAATAACAGCCCAAATAGTGGCAGCTAGCGCAGCAAAACCAATCGCTAAAATAAATCCATTCGGAAATAACAAACCAAGGATGGTTGGCGGTACAAACGTGACCGCTGCAGTTTTAATTCGTCCTGAGCGCGAGTCGTCAAACCCAAATAAATCAGCAAGGTAATCGAACAAGCCTAGTGTCACACCTAAAAATGATGAGGCAACGGCAAGGTTGGCAAATAGGGTTAGCATGTTATCAAGCCATTGGCTGGCAATAACCCCAGACAACGCACCCACTAACACACCTATATTGCCACCTTGAGCAATAATATCGGCAAACTGGCTTCGTTGAATATTACCCATCGTTGCCACTAACCAACATATATAAATTACTAATGCGATAGTGGTTCCAGTAATAATCGCTTTAACGATGGTTTTGGCATCTTTACCGTAATATTTGACTAAACTTGGCACATTGCCGTGATAACCAAAACTGGCTAAGCCAAATGGAATCGCGGCAAGTAAATAAGGCAGGTAACGCGATTCACCATCAGGCGACACTAGCTTTATGGTATCAATGTCGATTAGTAAGTTACCGATAGCCAAAAAGAAAGTAATCACCATGCCACCAAGCATGATTGTGGTGATACGGTCGACCGCTTTAGTACTAATAAATACCACCAAAGCCAAGACTACCGCAAACACCAATCCGGCCACACTCTGGGGTAGGCTCACGCCCAATGCTGACAGACTGTGATTCACAATCGAACCACCACCACTGATGTAAGCATAGGTTAAAATATATAACACAAACGCAATCGAAACGCCGTTAATCACCCGCCAGAACTGCCCAAGAGTCACCCGAGTTAAGGTGTCAAAACTGTCGCCTGGTTCAAAATGCAAATTGGCTTCTAATAACAATAAACCCGACATTAGCATGCAAAACCAAACGCCGAGCAACATCGCGATAGAATAGCCAAACCACATTCCAGCACCAACAACGGGTAACGAAAACATGCCCGCACCCACAGTGGTTCCGGCAATAATCATCGCCCCACCCAATACAGATTTACCGCTGGTACGATGCTTGGCAGCATTCATATGATTAGCCATTATTGTCCGTGCTCCGCTTCCACACTATCAACAATGGTTTGTCTTACTAAAGAGCTGAGTAATTTATTAGCGTTATCACGAATTCTGATCACTTCAGCACGATGTTCGTCGCTGCATAAATAACCCAATTCTTTCAGTTTCACACTCAGGGTGTTATATAATTTTTTGTCATAAAATTCTGGTGCGGTAATGCCATGCAGCGCGCCTAATCGTTGGGCTAACAAATGGCTATCGCGTTCCAGTTCTGAGCGCTCAAGATCAGGTTTTATTGCGAGTAAATTGAAGATAATCGCATAACGTTGCAACGTTTCACTGATAGTTTCAGCAAGCAGTAACACTTGGGTAATATGACGAGGCGTTATCTCAAACTGATCGCTACCGGTCAGTAAACCTTGTTCAACCATGAAATCTAAAATGCTGTCCACATGTTGAGGCACGTCATCAATGCTCATAAATAGCTCAGCTTTAAGTAATGGATAAAAGTCCATTACAATGCCATGAATTCGCTGGCGATCGCACACGTCATAATGCACTAAACAACTGGCAATTAATGACGGCAACGCCATCAAATGAATAATATTATTACGGTAATAACTCATGGTGATGGCAATTTTTTCATCAACTGAAATAATTTCACCAATAAGGTCTTTGGTACTAACAAACTTATTTAACGACAGACAGTGATCAATAATTGACTTGCCATTACCTTCGGCCACAGAGGTATAATCGGTATAAGGCACTGTTTTAAGTAAGGCTAAATACAAATCAAGCTGACGTTCTAACTGGCTTCTTTCTAACGCATTTTGCTCTGACGCTAATAACACTAAACTAGTCAATGTTACTGAACTGGCTGCGGCCGCTCCATTGATATTAGTCATTACGCGGTTAGCTAACAAATTAACTGAGGGCGTAAACCAAGATGGTTTTTGGTCAGGATCTTTAGCTAGCTCATCACGCCACTCTGGCGCCTGCTGATTTAAGAACTGTTGTAAATTAATCGGCTCACCAAAATTCACATAACCTTGGCCAAAATTGCCTAACTTACGAATAGCACCAAATACCTGCCATACAGATTCTTTTTTCTTTTTCTTACCGCTTAATTCTTTGTGGTACGTCGCCACTTCCATCACATGGTCATAACCTAAATACACGGGTACTAAGGTTACTGGGCGCTCTATCCCACGTAGCACACTGTTAATTGTCATAGCCAACATACCGGTTTTAGGCGCTAACAAACGTCCTGTACGCGAACGACCTCCTTCAGTGAAATACTCGACCGCATAACCCTTAGCAAATAACTGATCTAAATATTCACGAAATACTGCGGTATAAAGTTTATTACCATTAAAACTACGACGGATAAAGAATGCCCCACCACGGCGGAACATCGGCCCTGCTGGCCAAAAATTAAGGTTAATACCGGCAGCAATGTGCGGCGGAACCATGCCCTGATAATACAAAATATACGACAGTAGCAAGTAATCCATATGGCTACGATGACAAGGAACGTAAACAATTTCATGACCATCATGATGTAACTGTCTTACTTGCTCGGCACCTTTGATATTGATGCCACTGTATAATTTGTTCCATAACCAAGTCAGGAAACGTTCGGCAATACGCACCAAACTATCAGAATAGTCGGCGGCAATTTCATCAAGGTATTCAATGGCGGTTTCACGTGCTTTCTCGACTGTTACTTTCTTATTTGCAGACTCTTCTTCAATGGCTTTTTTGATAGATTCTGATTTTAATAAAGAGGCAAACAACGCTTGTCGATTCGGTAATTGTGGCCCCGTCATGACTTTGCGTTGACGGCGGAAATGCACACGGGCGACTCGGGTTAATTTGTGAGCAATTCTTTTATCAGTACCATGTTCATCGGCCATATGACGAAGCGATAATGCATTAGAAAACTGGACGAAATTATGGCGTCCTAAAAATAAAATCATTAACCATTTACGTAACCACGTAGGGTTTTCACGTTCAAATACAGCAGCTTTCATGCTGTCTTCTTCTTTACCTGGGGTACGTCCCCAATAAAGGCAAACAGGAACCAACTGTATATCTAATTCAGGGCTCTCACTATGAAGTGACAATAAACTGGTAAAATAATTAAGGAATTTGTCACCACTTTCACGTTTACCAAATAGTGGTTTGCGGCCCTCTAAACAGACCACACGAGGCACGGTTAAGCCATCAAGCTGTAATGGCTCATAAGGACTGGGCAGACCAAAGCCCTCGGTGATTTCGCTCAACGCGGCAATATCGCTAATAGATTCCGTTTTCATTAAATAAACCAAAGGTTTAGTTGGATCTATATTGAGGTCATCAAAAGGATCGTGAGGGACCACAATGGTCTGTACCATCCACTTTTGAATCCATCTTAATGCTCGTAAAAATATTGAATCTGGTTTTGACATGGTTATTTTCGCAACATAAGCCACTGTAATATTGTCGTATAGGATACCAGAAACCACCCTGCTTACACTATCAGACCGATCTATCTTTACGTTTAAGCTCTCACTATCAGAAATAACATAAGACAGAACATTAGTAATAGTTAATTAAAACATATTGTTGAGTGATACTTAATCAACAATATACAAAAAATAGTTGGTTAATACTTGCGCGAACACAAACACTGTATATAATGACAGTCACTGTATAAAAAGACAGGAATCATCATGAGACCGTTAACGCCGCGCCAAGCAGAAATTTTAGACTTAATTAAAAACAATATCGCCGAAACAGGTATGCCACCCACTCGTGCTGAAATTGCGAATCGTCTTGGCTTTAAAAGTGCTAATGCCGCCGAAGAGCATTTAAAAGCATTAGCCAAAAAAGGCTTTATCGAGATCATGCCTGGTACCTCAAGAGGCATTCGTTTACCTCATGAAGAACAGGTTGAAACCGGTCTGCCACTCATTGGACAGGTTGCTGCTGGTGAACCTATTTTGGCCCAAGAGCATGTAGAACAATACTATCAAGTCGATCCAAACATGTTTAAGCCCGCCGCAGATTTTTTATTGCGAGTGCGTGGTGACAGCATGAAAAACATCGGCATTTTAGAAGGCGACTTACTCGCTGTACATAAAATGCAGCAAGCACGTAATGGCCAGGTTGTTGTGGCACGTGTTGATGATGACGTCACCGTAAAACGATTTGAACAAAAAGGTAATGTGATTTATCTGCATGCCGAAAATGAAGATTACAATCCGATAAAAGTAGATTTAAGTTGCCAAAGCCTAACCATCGAAGGGCTTGCCGTTGGCGTTATCCGTAATGGAGATTGGTTATGAACAAACTAATGGGCATCGCGCCACGCCACCCGGGCTTATGGGTAGATTTAACTGAAACAGAACTGCATGGCACCCAAACCATTCAAACATTACAAACTGTCACCCAAGGTGAAGCTGAACTGAGCCAATTGTGCAGCCAGTTAGCAATATTGAGCCAGCAAGGCAGATGGATTGTATTAATTAGCCCGCCCCATATTGGCTATAAACATATGCTGGCAAGTGCTGGTGTAAGAATGGATCGCATTTTACTGGTACACACCAAAGATGAAGTCGAAACATTATGGGCCATGGAGAAAGCGCTCACTAGCGGTACATCGAGCGCAGTAGTAACTTGGACAAGCTCACTTGATGCTCGCGATAGTCGCCGTTTAGAAATTGTCGCCAAAAGTGCACGTGCATTAGGGGTGGTAATTGAAGATGTGAATGCTCACTTACCTCACAAACATCAACTTGTTAGCCCTACTTTAACAAATGGAACAAGTAATTTTTGCTCATTTCACTAAGCACGAACCCTTCATTACCAAGCCCTGTATTGAATTCAGGGTTTTTTTTCATCTTTTTTCAGCCTATTAGCCAACAAAGTGATCTTGATCAATGTTTAATCTACAAGTAATGTGGTTAACAAGGATGAAACATTTTTTATCTTTAATTGGACGTGAATGGCAGTAATCAAGATTACTTTCAGACAAATGAGCCAAATCAAAATTGATAAGTTCAGTAGTAGGTACAAGCGTGGTGCACAGCTAACAATAAAACCGTAGACCGTATGTTTACAGCCACCAAAGTACTTTGAGGTCATCAAACTTTTTTCGGGAACCGAAGAGTTTGCATAGAGCAGAGAATTACTGTGTGACTCTTCTTTGTAGTTGCTATTTGCAATTAGCAGAGGAGTAGTCTTGTGAAGCAATGGTTGTATTGTTTACTGGTGGTGTTTGTAGCACTTCCGCTTGGGGCATCAGAAATGCCCCTCAACATGACTCAAGGCGTGACAGATATCAGTGGCAAGGTTTATGACCTCCACATGACGATTCTTTACATCTGTTGTGTAATTGGGTTAGTGGTGTTTGGGATCATGATTTACTCAATGATTTATCACCGCAAATCAAAAGGCGCTGTCGCGGCCAATTTTCACGAAAGTACCAAAGTGGAAATTGCTTGGACCGTCATCCCTTTCATCATCTTAATCGGCATGGCTATTCCAGCCACCAAAACCTTGATTGCTATGGAAGATCCCAGTGATGCTGATCTCACCATAAAAATTACCGGGTCGCAGTGGAAGTGGCATTACAGCTATTTTGATAAAGACATCGAATTTTACAGCACATTATCCACTCCCAGAGCACAAATTGATGGCAGTGAGGCCAAAGGCGAGCATTACCTCCTTGAAGTCGATAAGCCATTAGTACTGCCCATTAACCAAAAAGTGCGCTTCTTGATGACATCTGATGATGTTATTCATTCATGGTGGGTACCCGCGTTTGCCGTTAAAAAAGATGCCAATCCAGGCTTTATCAACGAAGCCTGGACTCGTATTGATAAGCCTGGAACGTATCGCGGCCAATGTGCCGAGTTATGCGGTAAAGACCATGGTTTCATGCCGATTGTGGTGCAAGCATTATCGGAGGCCGATTTTGATAATTGGTTAGTGGAGCAAAAAAAACTAGCAAGCAATGCAGCTGCAGCCGCTGCGGCATCAATGTCTAAAACCTTGTCTCTTGAGGAGCTAACCTCACAAGGTGAACAAATCTATATTGCTAGGTGCGCCGCTTGTCACCAACCCAATGGTGCGGGTCTTCCTGGTGTATTCCCATCATTAATTGGCAGCCCTATCATAAAAGGCCCTGTTAACGATCACCTGAATATCGTCTTAAACGGTAAACCAGGTACTGCAATGCAAGCCTTTGCAAAGCAACTTAGCGCCCAAGAAATTGCCGCAGTCATTACCTTTGAGCGTAATGCGTGGGGCAATAATAGCGGTGATGTAGTTCAAGCTGCTGATATAGGAAACTTTTTAGGCAGTAACGAGGCAAGCACCGAACCAAGTAAAGCAGTAACCGATGCAGCAAATACTATTGCAGCAACGACAACTGACATTACCGATGCGGTTACCGACAAAGCCAATCAAGCTGTCGAAGCCGTAGCAGAAGCTGTTGTACCGGAGGATCTGCCCACGTTAACCTTGGAGCAATTAATTGCTGAAGGTGAGCAGGTTTATGCTACGACATGTGCTGCATGTCACCAAGCCACTGGCGCTGGATTACCAGGCGCTTTCCCTTCACTTATTGGCAGCCCTGTTGTTACTGGACCGGTTAGCGGACATATCGATATCGTTATGCACGGAAAACCAGGTACCGCAATGCAGGCATTTAGTAGTCAACTTAGCCCGCAAAAGATGGCGGCGGTGATTACTTATGAGCGCAATGCGTGGGGCAATAATTCTGGCGAAGCGGTGCAACCTGCCGATGTCGCTAGCCATGGACAGTAGGGGAAAACAATGAGCACAACAACGCACGATACACTGGCTACCGCTCATGATGATCATCATCACGGCGCTCCGAAGGGGCTAATGCGCTGGCTACTCACCACTAACCATAAAGATATCGGCTCGCTGTATTTATGGTTTAGTTTCATTATGTTTCTTACTGGCGGTGCGATGGCAATGGTGATTCGAGCTGAATTATTTCAGCCTGGATTACAGCTAGTAGAACCTAACTTTTTTAATCAGATGACCACAGTTCATGGCCTCATCATGGTGTTTGGGGCGGTGATGCCCGCTTTTACCGGGTTAGCAAACTGGTTAATTCCAATGATGATTGGTGCCCCAGATATGGCACTACCGCGAATGAACAACTGGAGTTTTTGGATTTTACCCTTCGCCTTTACCATTTTATTAGGTTCACTCTTTATGGAAGGCGGCGGCCCTAACTTTGGCTGGACATTCTATGCTCCGCTCTCAACCACCTATAGTCCTGACAGTACCGCCCTATTTGTTTTCTCCATTCACATAATGGGAATAAGTTCGATAATGGGCGCAATTAACGTCATTGTAACCATTGTAAACTTGCGAGCTCCTGGCATGACCTGGATGAAGTTACCTTTGTTTGTGTGGACTTGGCTCATTACCGCATTTTTACTGATTGCAGTAATGCCGGTGCTCGCAGGTGCGGTCACCATGGTATTAACCGATAAGTTTTTTGGTACTAGCTTTTTTGATGCTGCAGGTGGTGGCGATCCGGTGATGTTCCAGCATATTTTCTGGTTCTTTGGCCATCCCGAAGTTTACATCATGATTTTACCATCCTTCGGTATTATCTCCGCGATAGTACCAACCTTTAGCCGTAAAAAGCTGTTTGGTTACTCCTCGATGGTTTACGCCACTGCCAGTATTGCCATTCTGTCATTTTTGGTATGGGCACATCACATGTTTACTACTGGTATGCCTGTTTTTGCCGAATTGTTTTTCATGTATTGCACCATGTTGATTGCCATTCCAACCGGGGTGAAAGTGTTTAATTGGGTCGCCACTATGTGGCGCGGTTCAATGACATTTGAAACTCCAATGCTGTTTGCAGTGGCATTTATCATCCTGTTTACCATTGGTGGCTTTTCGGGCTTGATGTTGGCAATTACCCCTGCTGATTTCCAATACCACGACACTTACTTTGTCGTGGCTCACTTCCATTATGTACTGGTGACTGGGGCGATATTCTCCATTATGGCGGCGGCTTACTATTGGCTGCCTAAATGGACCGGCCATATGTATAACGAAACTTTAGGTAAGTGGCACTTTTGGTGTTCGGTAATATCCGTCAACGTGTTGTTTTTCCCAATGCACTTTCTAGGCTTAGCAGGTATGCCGCGTCGGGTTCCCGACTACGCGGTACAGTTTGCCGATGTGAATCAAATTGTGTCGATTGGTGGCTTTGCATTTGGTTTATCTCAGCTAATTTTCCTTGTTGTAGTTCTCAAATGTATCAAGGGTGGCAAACCCGCTGGAGATAATCCTTGGGAAGCAGCCGAAGGCTTGGAATGGTCGATTGCCAGCCCTGCGCCATATCACTCGTTTACCACTCCACCGGAGATTAAATGAGATGACACAGCCAACAAAATCAAATCGTAAGCTATTAATCATCCTGATTGCCGGGTCAATTGGTATGTTTGGGTTTGGTTTTGCGCTGGTACCGCTTTATGACGTGCTCTGCGATACATTGGGGATTAATGGCAAACCCCAAAATAGCGCCAGTAGTTATGAAGCGGTGGTGGTTGATAAAAACCGGACCGTAACCATTGAATTTGTGACTCAAGTTCAATCAGGTATGCCATGGGAATTTAGCCCTAAAGTTAACCAAATAAGCGTACATCCTGGGGAGCTCACTCACGCACAATTTTTGGTTAAAAACCTATCGACACGTGACACGGTAGGCCAAGCAATACCTTCGGTATCGCCAGGGCAAGGGGCGGCATACTTCAATAAAACGGAATGTTTTTGCTTTAATCAACAACCTTTGGCTGCAGCAGCAACAGCAGAACTACCACTGATTTTTTACGTGGACCCTGATTTACCAGCGTCCATTAACACATTGACTCTCTCTTATACCCTTTATGACATCACCGATAGACAGGCGATCGTCATGGAGCAAGGAGCAGCAAAATGACAACAAAGTATCAAACTTATTATGTGCCAACCCAAAGTGCTTGGCCAATAATCGGTGCTATCGGTTTATTTTTAATTGCGTTTGGCGCAGGTAATTATGTACAACAATTAACCACTGAAAAAACCTCTGGCGGTTACATTTTAATAACCGGCTTGGCCGT
This sequence comes from Shewanella sp. SR44-4, assembly GCF_014163715.1. NCBI lineage: Bacteria > Pseudomonadati > Pseudomonadota > Gammaproteobacteria > Alteromonadales > Shewanellaceae > Shewanella > Shewanella sp. SR44-4. Next base: position 138,606 of record NZ_JACJDU010000002.1, read on the forward strand.
GATTATCTTTATGATTTTTGGCTGGTTTAAGACCGTTATTGATGAATCCATGGCTGGACTGTATTCACCGCAAATGGATCGTTCATTTAGGCAGGGAATGAGTTGGTTTATTTTTTCAGAGATTATGTTTTTTGGGGCATTTTTCGGCGCGCTATTTTATGCCCGAATGATTTCAGTACCTTGGCTTGGTGGCGCATCTAACAATGCCATGACCCATGAAGTGTTGTGGCCTGCATTTGAAGCTATGTGGCCATTGGTTAAAACACCTGATGGCACCGCAACAGAAGCCATGCCATGGACGGGTTTGCCGTTAATTAACACTATTATACTGCTAACCTCGTCGGTTACCTTGCACTTTGCTCATACCAATCTCGAAAAAGCCAATCGTAAACCTTTGATAATCTGGTTAGCGTTGACGGTAATTCTGGGTATTGCGTTTCTCAGTTTACAGGTTGAAGAATATAGCCATGCATACCAAGAAATGGGGCTTACGCTCTCTTCTGGTGTCTACGGCAACACCTTCTTTTTGTTAACCGGTTTTCACGGCATGCACGTAACGATTGGCACCCTGTTCTTGATTATTTTATTACTCAGAATTGTAAAGGGCCACTTTAGCCCCGACAAGCATTTCGCTTTTCAAGCTGGGAGTTGGTATTGGCACTTCGTTGATGTGGTGTGGTTATGTTTATTCATTTTCGTATACGTACTATAAAACCACGTATTAACGACTAATAAGGTCTGGGGTTAGGTTGAATGTAACCAAGCCCCAAAGCCACCAGCAATACCATTATAACGACAACAGAAAACAATACGCGCCGGCCGAGAAAACGACTCATTGATTGTTGATGCTCGCCCTTAACCATAATAAATAAGGCCCTACCTAAGTTAAATAATATGAATACAAGCAACGAGACTAAAACTAACTTAACGATGAAAGGTGTTGTCACAGGCAATCCTTTTAAAAGTGTGGGGGTGTCTCGGGTATTATTCGTAATCATTACTTTGGTCGTGTTTAGCTTGTTGGTCAAGTTAGGATTATGGCAGTTATCACGAGCAACCTTTAAACAAGAGTGGCAAAGCACACTTATCCAGCGCCAACAGCAACAAGCACTCACTTATGAGGAAATGTTGACAATAGTTGAAACGTCAGAAGCCTCAACAAGCTCTCAACCGGAGACGAGATTACTCACGGGTTATCGTCTGAAGATCTCAGCTAAACCCGTCAATAACATGATGCTGTTATTAGACAATCAAGTGTTTCAGGGTCAAGTAGGATATTTAGCGTATCAAATTTTTGAAATAACCCCTGAACAACCTTGGATAATGGTCGAGCTAGGCTTTGTGCCTGCAAACAAAGACCGTCGAATTTTACCTGAACTAACCCCCTTAAAAACAAATTACTACACACTGTTTGGCCGAGTTTATCAAAAACAACCCAACCCATTAAGTGACCGACTCGATGCAGAGCAATTAGCCGATACTCATGCTCCAGTACGTTTTCAAAATATCAATATACCCGCACTCACTGACATGCTTGGCCATACACTGACGCCTGTGGTGCTGCAACCCGACAATGTTCCAAATTATCACCTGCCTCAACCTTGGATACCCATTCCATTGTCGGCACAAAAACATCAAGGGTATGCCTTGCAATGGTTCACCATGGCAGCAGTATTTTTAGGACTAATGAGTTGGATAGCATTTCGACAATTTCGACGCTAAGCACCGTCGTTCATAATTAACTTAACAATAATATCAAATGATAAAGAGGAGATGGAATGAACTCCCTACCGAAAAAAAGCAATAAAGCACTACTGGTCTTACTGCTGGTATTTATTTTACCGGTTGCCTTAGCCAAATTAGTGTTAAGCCTAGAGCTGTATAACGGAGCAGCAACCAACAAAGGGGCGCTGATCGCTCCCGACATAAACTACACCAACTTAGCCATGGAAAACCCTAAACCTCATGCATGGCAAGTACTGTTTTTTCTACCCGAAACCTGCAATGAGCAATGCCAAGAACGGCTGTACATTTTACACCAAAGCTATATTGCCCTGGGCAAAGATAGGGATCGTGTTACCCCAATCATTGTAGTAAACAGCCACAGTGACACCAAAATTCTCAAGCAATTAAATATCTCATTTGACCAAGCAAACGCCAATGACGCACTTGCTGCACTATTGATCAATCAACAGCTTATTATTGTCGACCCTCTCGGTAGCTTAGTCATGCAATATGACAACGTAATAGGTCACGACGCCAATATTGCTCAGGGCAAAGCCATGATTGCCGATTTACGCAAAATGCTTAAGTTGTCGAGGGTTGGCTAATGGCAATACAGCGATTAATCAAATTCACTTTAGTGTTTACCTTGGCCGTTATTTTAATGGGCGCCTATACACGTCTGTCTGATGCTGGATTAGGTTGTCCTGACTGGCCAGGCTGTTACGGCCATTTAGCGGTGCCGAGTGCAAGCCATGACTTAGCCAATATTGAAAGTCGATTTCCTGATGCTCAAATTGAGCCAGAAAAAGCTTGGCTTGAAATGATCCATCGCTATATTGCTGGTACTTTAGGGTTAATGGTTTTAGCCATTCTAATTATGTGTCTTAAACAGCCGCAAGCACCCAAAAAACTGCCCGTTTTTATTGCGGTACTCATTGTGTTTCAAGCCGCATTGGGAATGTGGACTGTCACCATGAAATTAATGCCTGTTGTAGTAATGGCGCACCTTATAGGCGGTTTTAGTTTATTCGCCTTGTTACTGCTGTTATATCTGCGGCTTAAACCATTAAGGATCCCCGGAGGTGATACCTATGCGCGTAAGCTCATTCCTTTAGCACTAGTCAGTTTTGGTGTATTAGTCATTCAAATTATACTCGGTGGCTGGACCTCATCAAATTACGCCGCGCTTGCCTGTACCACCCTGCCCATATGTGAAGGTAATTGGGTCGATAATTTACGTTTAGCCGATGCTTTTTCACCATTCCAAGGCGATCACCCCAGTTTTGAATTTGGCGTTTTAGACTATTCCACCCGCATGACCATTCATGTCAGCCATCGAATTTGGGCAGTGGTAACCGCCATAACGCTAATCGTACTTGCACTCAAATTACGCTATGCACAATCACATATAATGCGTAACAGTGGTTACTTATTAGTGTTACTGGTCATCGCTCAAGTCGGACTGGGTATTAGTAATGTGGTGATGAATTTACCTTTAGGCATCGCAGTATCACACAATGGAGGCGCAGCCTTATTGCTGCTTACCTTAGTCTTTATTAATTACGCCCTGTTGCGTAAAGCATAAGTGAGGATCAACCATGACAAAACCTCTTACTATTAGTCAGGTTCAACCTAAGATAACTCTACAATGGCGCGCCTATTTTGAAATGACCAAACCCAAAGTCGTAGCACTTATGCTGCTTACAGTGTTGGTCGGCATGTGTTTATCTGTGCCTGGCATTGTACCGTTACAACCTTTGGTTGCGGGAATGGCAGGCATTGCGATGATGGCAGGCTCTGCGGCGGCGTTTAATCACTTAATTGATCGTAAAATCGATGGTTTGATGGCTCGAACTTATAATCGTCCGCTGCCTAAAGGAAAAATCTCCAGCATTAAAGCGGCAACCTTTGCGGTGTCGCTCGGATCACTCGGCTTTGTGGTGTTATATACCTTAGTTAATCCCCTCACAGCTTGGTTAACCTTTGCCAGTTTAATTGGTTATGCCTTGGTGTATACCGCCTATCTTAAACGGGCGACCTCACAAAATATTGTCATTGGTGGATTAGCCGGCGCTATGCCGCCATTATTAGGCTGGACCGCAATAACCAATGAACTGCATGGCTACGCTCTGCTTCTGGTTATTATTATCTTCACTTGGACTCCACCGCATTTTTGGGCATTAGCCATTCATCGCCGTAAAGAATATGCCAAGGTCGATATTCCAATGTTACCGGTGACACATGGGGTAGAATTTACCAAAACCTGTATTTTGCTTTACACCATTTTATTAGCCATTGCCTGTCTACTACCCGTTTTAGTCGGCATGTGTGGTCCAATATATTTGGTGGGCTCAACATTACTCAGCTGCGGTTTTATTTATAAAGCGTGGCAGTTAAAGTTTCATGACTATCCAGAGCTGTCTATGCAAGTCTTTAAATTCTCAATTTATCATTTAATGGTGTTGTTTATTGTATTATTAGTTGACCATTACTTTTGGGTAAACGCTTAAATTAAAAAGGAAAATATATTGAAAATAATGATAGCGGTAGGGCTAATGTTATTAGCCCTAGTGGGTGGTGTCGTTTATCAACAGACGCAAACAGAGCCTATGCCATTGGCGACCAGTTATGTATTTGAGCAGCAGCGCCCATTAGCACCATTTACATTAGCAGACCAATACGGCAATGCGTTTACTAACCAAACGTTACAAGGTAAATGGAGTTTGTTCTTTATTGGTTACACCGCTTGCCCGGATGTATGCCCTACCACTCTGAATAAACTCGCAGCGGCATATCCACAACTGCAAAAAATAGCCAGCAATGTACAAGTGGTGTTTGTGTCGGCAGACCCTAAACGTGACACTCAAGCTAAACGATTAGATTACATAAACTTTTTCAATAAAAATTTTAAAGCCGTCAGTGCAGAACACGCCGATTTGTTTCCATTTAGTCGTGACTTAGGCTTTGTGTATGCCATGGTGGGAGAGGACAGTGATTACCAAGTAGACCATAGCGCATCGTATGTGTTGGTTTCACCAAGAGGGGAGAAAATAGCAGTATTTAAACCCAAACCACAGCCTGGTCAGCTCGCACAAATTCTTAATGCTGAGCTCATTGCTGACTTTAGCCAAATCGTTCAATCTTGGCACTAGCCATTTACGTAATATCGTTACTCTTCGAGCCATTGACCATTATCTTGCGGGCGGATCCACGCTTGTGAAAACCAATAATAGCCCGTTTTTGTTTTGCTGGGCGCTGTGCAGTTATAGCGTGAACGCCCGGGTGCCAAATCTGATGATGCTTGAATCGATAAGCGATTTTCACTTAACCAAATAGGTTTCTTCGGTCCTTGGCCTTGAATAAAACACATCACTTGATGTGGATAAATATCCTGCGTATCAAGAGTTAACTCTAATTTAGGTCGCCACTTACCTGATACCAATAATGGATCGCTGATGTTCTGCTTAATCACCGGCATTGGTAAACTGGAAAACTTAACCGTTAAACTCGCTAAATCAGCATAAGCATTGGCAACCGGAAAGCGCGGTAATGCCGTTAGTGAAGCATATTCCCCTGCGGCACCAGATTGCTGACCAAAGCCAACAAAGCCCTGTTTCGTCAAAATTGCTTCTAATTTGTTAGTGTATTCACCATACGGGTAGGCAAACATTTTTACACTTTGGCCAGTACGTTTTAATATTTCAGCTTCTGTCGATAAGATATTATCTTCGACACGGGCTTGCCATTGGGCTTGGGTTTCTTTGCCTTGACGACGAATTAAATGTTCGTGTCCCCAGCTGTGGTTGGCAATCGTCACGCCTTGCTCGGATAAGGCAGTAATGTCTTTCCAACTCATCATCCCTTTGAAACCGGCATCGATGGGGGCAACAGAAATAAACACAGTGTACGGAAATTGATGTGAGGCTAGAATGGGCGCAGCATTGTTGATAATGCTGTCATAACCGTCATCGAAAGTAATCACAATACGTCTATCGGCTATTGGCGTGTTATGCTTTATTGAATCAACAGCTTCAGCTAATGAAATCACGGTAAAATCATTATCAGCCAAGTACTGCATCTGTTCAGCAAACTGACTTGGCGTGACACTCGTGCTTTTGGGGGTATTTTCCGACACGTGGTGATATTGTAAAATGACCACCGCATTGGCATCAAAATTCAATACACTTAAGCTGAACAACACCAACAATAAAGCTATTTTTTTAACCATGATTATCCATACCTATGTCAGTTAGCGCATTACTATTAAACCGCCAAAAAAATCGTCAATTATTGGCTTTAGCGACACCAATGATACTGTCGAATATCACCATTCCGCTATTAGGATTAGTTGATACTGCGGTGATTGGTCATCTTGGACAAGCTTACTATCTTGGTGGCGTAGCACTAGGCAGTACCATTATCACCTTAATGATTTGGTTACTCGGCTTTTTACGCATGTCCACCACCGGGTTAGTCGCACAAGCCTACGGTGCTAATGATACCTCAACTCAACAACAATTACTGATACAAGGTTGCAGCCTAGCATTAACCTTGGGAGTAGCTTGTGTAATATTACACTCTCCCATACTTGATTTAGCATTAAGCCTCAGCGATGCCAGCGAACAAGTGATGTTCTACTGCCGCCAATACGTCGAAATTCGAATCTGGTCACTGCCTTTTGCTCTCGTCAACTTAGTGTTATTAGGCTGGTTACTCGGACGCCAAGCGCCGAAAGCAGCCATGTGGCAATTAATTATCGCTAACAGCGCTAATATTATTCTCGATATTGTATTTGTCATCATCTTTAAATGGAATGTCCAAGGCGCTGCATTGGCATCGGTTATTGCTGATATCAGTGCTTTTTCAGTGGCATTGATTATGGTCAAACGCCAGCTAGTACTTACTGGAGGGCTTAATTTAAGCCAAGTTATCGCCCATTTATCATGGCGCGGATATGCTCGTTTACTCACCTTAAACCGTGATATTTTTATCCGCAGTTTGTGCTTGCAAGCCGCCTTTAGTTTTATGACCTTTTATGGTGCCGGTTTGGGCGACAATACGATTGCCGCCAACGCAGTGCTGCTTAATTTACTCATGCTGATATCTTATGCGTTAGATGGTATAGCTTATTATGCTGAAGCCGAAGTGGGCCGCGCATTTGGTCAAAAAAATCCAACATTACTGCATGACAGTGTCGTATTGGCATTTTGCTGGTCGGCAATGGTTGCGGTGTTATTTAGCCTGCTTTTTTGGTCGGCAGGACCATGGATAATTCAGCTATTAACCAATATTGAAGCAGTGCAAAACGCTGCAAACAACTACTTAATCTGGCTCATTTTTATGCCTATCTTGGCATTTGGCTGTTACCTGTTTGATGGTGTGTATATTGGTGCAGCGCACGGGAATATTATGCGAAACAGCATGATAATTGCTACCTTTGGCGTTTACTTTCCGAGTTGGTACCTATTGCAAGATTGGGGCAACCACAGCCTTTGGGCTGCGATGTCAATATTCATGCTATGCCGAAGCTTGACTCTTGGTTGGCACTATTACTACAAACTCAGATATCAACTGGCGGCCGTATAATATATTGAAGACCTTGATATATAAATGTAACATCCAAATAACATTTTATATCGCATTACATGGACCTTTAATGAAACGGATTTTATGGCTTGTTGTTATTAGTTTATGTCTATTTTCGCTTAGCTCATTTGCCAAACCTCTGCCTATAGAAGCCTTTGCCAGCATCCCAGATGTCCGCTTTGTTAGCTTATCTCCAGACGGTAAAAAAATTGCGTCGCTCGTACGAGTCAGTACTAATGAGCTTGAAGGCCAAGTACTCACTATTCGCGATATTCAAACCAATAAAGATATTTATCCATTGCAAACTGACAATCATAAATTTGTCATTTTATCGTTAACGTGGGCAAATAATGATGTCATCTTAATCGAGTCTAAATATCCCGCCATCCGTCGAGGTGTTCCCACAACCGAAACACGGTTAATAAAATACTCACTGAGCGACAATAAAACCTCAAGTGTGTTTTCTAATCGTTCTCTATCGCGTTTTGTCGATTTACCGCAATTACAAGCATCGGTTATTGATTATCTTGACAACGATCCAGATCATATCCTCATGCAAATTCAAGGTTTAGGTTCTAAACCACAATATGAAAGCGTCGTTAAAGTCAGTTTAAAAACAGGCGGTATCAAGACTTTACAACCAGCACGTATGCACATTGGAAACTGGTTAACCGATAGGCAGCACAAAGTGCGTATTGGCATTTATCGCGATGACACTACCTACCGTATTTACGAGCAAAAAGGAGCGGGTGAAGATCTCCGTAAGTTATGGGAGTTCGAGGCTTTAGCAGAAGACGTAATTTGGCCTATCGGTTTTGACCATGATCCTAATATCTTATATATCAGCGCCTATCATCAAGGTTTTAAAGCCATCTTTAAAGTCAACTTAACTGACCCGACATTGACTAAAGAACTCGTTTCTCACAATGAAAATTACGATGTTGAAGGCTGGCTCGTGTATTCCGCGCTAAAACAAAAGGTCATTGGTTTAAGCACCGACATTGAAGGTGAATATCTGTTCTGGGACCAAGATTATATCAAGTTGAACAATGGTCTTACAACTGCATTACCAGAGTCACATAATGTGATCACTCAGTTCAGTGATGATGAACGTCGTTACATCGTTTATGCTACTGGCCCTATTGAATCTGGTGCGTATTACTTTGGAAATAGAGATCAAAAAGCACTTTACCCTATCGCTTACCGTTACAGCCAATTACCACCAGAAGTGTTATCTCAGCCACAAACAGTCCATTATAATGCTCGTGATGGTTTAGCCATTGAAGCCTTTCTCACTACTCCAAAAGACACTGACGCCAAAAACTTACCGACCATAATTTTCCCCCATGGTGGACCTATTAGCTACGACTCAACCACGTTTGATTATTGGGCGCAGTTTTTAGCTAATCGTGGCTATGCTGTGCTACAAATGAATTTTCGAGGATCGTCAGGCTATGGCTTCAATTTCATGAGTTCGGGTCTTAAAAACTGGGGCCTAGAAATGCAAACCGACATTGAGGATGGTACTCACTGGCTTATCGAACAAGGTATTAGCGATCCTAAACGCGTGTGTATTGTCGGTGCCAGTTACGGTGGTTATGCAGCATTAATGGGCGTAGCTATCACCCCCGATCTGTATCAATGTGCCATTAGTGTCGCGGGCGTAACTGACCTTGAATATTTAGTTAAATCATCGCGTCGGTACGACAATAGCAAAATTGTTAAAAAACAAATTGGTGATGATTACGACGATTTGTATCAGCGCTCACCTATTAGCAAAGTAGCCAATATTAACGTGCCGGTATTATTAATCCACGGCACTAAAGATCGCGTGGTGCGAGTGCAACACAGTGAAGAAATGTATGATGCGCTTAAGGATTTACATAAACCCGTAAAGTATATCGAACTGGAAAATGGCGATCATTACTTAAGTAATAATGAACATCGTCTTACAACATTCATTGCAATAGAACACTTCTTAGCGACCAATCTTGGGGTAAAATAACCTCAAACAGCCCAAGTCGTCACATACGAGAATACTATGACTCAAGAATTGATTATTACCGACATTGAAGTTGGCAACGGTAAAACCGCAGTTAAAGGTGCGCTAATTACCACTCGTTATAGCGGTCGATTAACCGACGGAAGTCAGTTTGACGCTTCAGATGCGTTTCAGTGTGTCATTGGCACCGGCAGAGTCATTAAAGGCTGGGATCAGGGTATTATTGGTATGAATGTCGGCGGCAAGCGGCAACTATCAGTTCCGGCTCATTTAGCTTATGGAGAACGCCAGATTGGTGAGCGTATTCCAGCACACTCAGATTTATTTTTTGATATTGAATTACTTGAAGTACTCACTCGAGACGACTAAAGCCACTAGATGGCGAAAACCTAATCGATACCAACAAAAAACGCGACCTCATAATGAGGTCGCGTTTTTGTTTATTAGCTTTGTTAGTAGCAGTAATTCATCACGCGATTAGGCGTAAGAATGCTCGCCATGCTCATGCTCTGTCACGTCACGAACACCAGTCAATTCCGTTGGGAACATATCTAACAATTGCTTCTCAATACCATCTTTTAAGGTGATATCAACTTGCGAGCAACCGTTACACCCACCGCCAAACTGCAATACTGCAACACCAGCTTCGGTAATTTCTACCAGCATGATGTTACCGCCGTGGCTAGCAAGTTGTGGATTAATCTCTGACTGAATAATATATTCAATACGTTCAACTAATGGCGCATCTCCAGACACTTTGCGCATTTTTGCGTTAGGTGCTTTTAATGTTAGTTGCGAACCAAGCTGGTCGGTTACAAAGTCAATGCTGGCATCATCTAAAAATGGTGCGCTCTTTTCATCGACCATAGCACTAAAGCCATTAAATGGAAGTTCTACATCATCAGCTTCAGCGGCATCAGGTGGACAATAAGACACACCACACTCTGCTTGTGCAGTACCTGGGCTGATAACAAACACACGAATGTGCGTACCTTCCGGCTGGTCGGCCAATAGTTTGACGAAATGGGCCTGAGCTGTATCGGTAATGGTGATCATAAAAACCTGCTCCGTCAGGGAATACCTGAGTAAATTAGTAAGAATTAGACCTATGATACTCTGTGTTGCATTGGCTTTGTAGTGTCAGTGGGATTTGATCTCGAAAAAATGATCTAGTTCAACTTTTTTTTACCCTAAAAAAACTGCAATGCCCCATATACCAAGCGTTACAAGACATATTAATTAATTGTTTTTATTTACAAAAAATCTTGTTATTACTCAAATCGAATTAATCTAACCTCAACCTAGATTAATCTACCCTTAAAAAGATTTAATCTAACAATCCCGGCGCTTCAGCACGCGCAAGGCACCAAGTTTGCACATGGACAAACTGCAGGCTAAATAAACCTGCAATTTCATCTACGGTTGTTCCAGTAGTAACAACATCATCAATCAACGCAACACGCTGATACGTCATGCTTGGTTGTAGTGCAAATGCACCATGGCAGTTTTTACGCCTCTGCTTACCCGCAAGTCCCGTTTGTGGCAACGTATCAACAATCCGAATTAAACAACGGTCATCTAGAGGAATATTCGTTAATAGGCTTAACTCTTTAGCAATGAGCCAAGCTTGATTAAAACCTCGCTGACGTAAACGATTGGGATGTAACGGAACGGGGATTAACACTTGTGGTCGCCTAATAATGCCATGCTTAATTAACAATGCGATTCGACAGGCTAGTTGCTGAGTTATCGCGTTAAGCGGTGCACATTGCTGTTGATATTTAATGGCGGCAATAACAGGTCCCAGCCCTTGATGATAACTACAAGGGGCTACCACCCAATTAGGAGTGTGTTTATTGCATTTACCACAATAAGCCTGCAGCAACGCTATTTCGCGCCCACAACCTAAGCACACTTCGTGCTGATACAAACTTGCCGCTAAACACACTTGGCAAACACCTGTGAGCACTTGATTAGGGAACAATTGCTGATAACCCGTTTGATCTATCCTTTGCTGGCACAGCAAGCAACGGTTGGGTAAACTGCCTAGTAAAATGACCCTGGCACGCTGAAGGCGCTTGACGCATAAACGTAAGATATGGGTGATATCGATTGAATTATTGATTGGCGGCATTGGCTATTCATTCCATTAAATAGACTCAAAAGAGGTGTTAACCGTGAGCTTTCCTGCATTGCATATTGATACCGTAGGCTCACAAGGCCAAGACATCGTGCTATTACACGGTTGGGGTGTGAATAACCAAGTCTTTAGTCCATTAAAAAACGCATTGCACCAGTATAGAGTGCATTATGTTGATTTGCCGGGTTTTGGGTTAAGTCCCAATATCGACGGAGACATAACGCAATGGTCACAAGCACTTGCAGAGCAGCTTCCACAACAGGCAATTTGGATTGGTTGGTCGTTGGGAGGGTTAATCGCTAGCCAAATTGCCATCGATTACCCAGAGTCAGTGGCTGCATTAGTCACTATTGCCTCATCACCATGCTTTATGGCCCGCGAAAGTGTTATGGCTCACGAAAAAGACGACTCAACCCTATCTTGGGCAGGTATTCAACCTGATGTATTGGCACAATTTTCAAGTCAATTAAGTCGCGATTTGTCTCGCACTGTTGAACGGTTCCTGGCAATTCAAGCCATGGGAAGTGATAATCCAAAATCTGATATCCAACAAATAAAAAGCTTAGTGTTAAGCAAACCATTGCCGACACAACAAGGCTTATCACAAGGATTGGATATGTTAGCGCAAGTAGATTTACGCGCCACGATCACTCAAATACAGCAGCCATGGTTACGAATTTGGGGAAAGTTAGATAGTTTGGTGCCGAGAAAGATTATCTCGTCATTACCAAGCAGTGACAACATTGAAGATGTGCTGGTCCACAAAGCATCCCATGCACCGTTTATTTCGCATCCCGATGCATTTTTAAACCATTTATTACCGTGGATCACAAAATACCGCTAAAAATATCTTAATAGCACTTTGGCCTTAGCCAAATGTTGTCTATAATTTAGTCAAGGCGTCGTATTGACAAGGTCAACATGATAATTACCACTCATTATCCACAAGTACCGTTAGCAACTTCGAATGTTGCGACGGATCTTGCACGAGTGGACAATCAACAAAAACCGCCGATTATCCCGCCACAAGAACCGACAAAAGAACATGCTGAACGGTCATTAAACCAACAAAATGAACGCGCTACGCCTTACATTGTCGCGGAGAAAAAACAGCAGCAAGAGCAAGCTAAACGACAACAGCAAAGTGTCACACAACAAGCGGTAGAGTCTAAAGCAATTGCCTCGCCAGTCATTCGGCCTCAAGTCATTAGAATCATGGCTAGCCAAACCCCAGCGCTGCAACGTAAAGATATTCAACTAAAAACACAATCGACAAATGCTAAAACAACACCAGAACCCCGTCAACGCCAAGCGCTAGACACTGGCATATCCAAAGCGACCTACCAACAATTCGGTCAACGGATTGGTCAATTTTATCAACAGCAATCCGCCCCAAATAATGAGTCTCAACTACAAATATTAGCGTGATACTTCTTTGGTAGCCATATCAGACAGTGTCGGTTTTACCTCTGAATTAGCCGAACGATACAACATTTTGTTGTACGCTAAACTCCCCCACAATGCCCAACCTAACGCGGCTTCTGCTTGCGGTTCATTCAATGTGGTCGGAGTCAATTTTTCAGTAACAAAATTATAGGTAACACTTTCCGGTGGTAATTCAGGTTGTAAAATAGTCATTTTATTCCCCTCCAATAAACCAAAGTTTTTATCATATTGCATCATTGCTCGACCCGGCCAAGAGTCTGGCATTGTGGTTAAATCACGGCCTAGCATTGGATAGCTATCCGAAATACCCAGCAACGAAATTAACGTCGGCGACATATCAATTTGGCTAACAACACGTGGATCGCGCTTCGCATCAATCCCATCACCTAATATAAGCCCAGGAATACGAAAACGTGACACAGGTATTAGTGCTGCGCCACCCACTCGACTGTCATGATCGGCCACAACGAGGAATAAGGTATCTTTCCAGTAATCTGATTTTTTAGCTTTTTTGAAAAACTCACCCACGGCATAATCGGCATATTTCACCGCGTTATGCATGGTATATTGCGGCTGTTCGTACAACTCAATACGGTCATCTGGGAACTCATACGGATCATGATTGCTTGAGCTAAACACTAGACTAAAGAACGGCTTACCCTCTTTGTGCATCCGCGAAAACTCTTCATCCGCTCTAAACAATAAATCCTCATCAGACACCCCCCAAGACGCTACAAACGCGGGGTCTTTATAGTCACCTTGATCAACTATATCGGTAAAACCATTGCCTAAAAAGAAGCTGCGCATATTATCAAAATGGCTTTCACCACCATAAATAAACTGCGTGGTATAGCCATGTTGCTTCAATAAATCAGCAATGGTAAAAAAGCCTGTTTGACTCTTCCCTAGTTTCACCACGGCGCGTGCTGGCGTTGGCGTAAAACCGGTTGTTACCGCTTCAATACCTCTTACCGAACGCGTACCAGTTGCGTATAAATTTTCAAAAAACCACCCTTGTTTAGAGAGTTCGTCAATATTAGGCGTTAACGGTAAACCACCTAAACTCCCCACAAAGCGCGCACCTAAGCTTTCTTGTAAAATGATCACAAGGTTCTTTGGTTTACCGGTATAGCTGGCTTGATTAAATGACAACGTCGGTATGGTTGATGAGGTAAATGCACTCAGTGGCCGACCGCTTTCACGACGCACAATATCGATCACTTTTGCGTCCGCTAACTTGCCATACACTTTCGATGCATCTTCTTCATTACTCATTTGCTTAATCGCAAAAATTAATGAGAAAGAGGAATTCAACACCAAAGAATTAACTAAAGGATCGTCAGAAAATGCCACTAATGAAGGATTAAGTGGTCGATGCCCCAACGATGAACGCGCACCTAGCACCGTAATAGCAATGACGATAACGGCAAGCACTGGACGCCAATACCATTTAGGAAAACGAACATATTGCGTTAATTTGCCACTTAACCACCAGCCACCCCATAAAGTACCCACGGTGATTAGCGCCGATAAAATAAGCTCGCCTTTACGCCCTGCCCATAACATCGATAACACTTCTTTTGGATAAACAAGATATTCAACATATAAACGGTTAGGTCTAAAACCATATTCAGCAATAAATGACGGCGATGACGCCTCAAGAAAAACCACCACCCATAAACCTAGTGTGAGCCATACGCGTAATATCGTCAGCCAAACACGGCCAACTAAATGCTCACCGGCAAACACTACGGTTCCGAGCGCTGCAATACCCCACAACCAACATAAAGAGGCAAAATCTACCCGTAAACCTTGCAATAAAATGTAGCCCCAACCTTGGGCATCGGATACTCGCTCAGCTTGCCATAAAGACATGCCAATACGGCTCAAACTCATAATAAGCAGAGAGATAACACTAAATATAACAATTGCTTGAAATAAATTATGCGAGGTCTTTTGTGTACCGAGTTCACTTGAACTACTACCAAGACCAAAGAAATTGACAGCCATTTATTGCTCCAAAATTATTATTATTTTTAGGCTTCATATGCAATTAAGTCCGCAACAAGCTACCCCAAATGTAATAACATAATTACTGGGTAATAGACTAGTATGCGTATCTTAAGGGCAACTTAAGCTTATCGTGTTACTGAAAACCTTGTTTACTCAACGATTTTAAACAAGATTTTTTGTTATATTTTCAATATCATTATCGTAAACGGGCTACGAGAAGACACAGTAACAAAAACCATCTGAGCCTAAGACCTTAGCGAAGATATTAAGTTCAGGGCGTAATAACATATATTAACATCTTATTTACAGTCGGTTAAATTCTGTTTTTTAAAAAGGTTTTTGCATCGACTTACACCATCGCCGCATGGTCACTCGGAATCAACACAGTAAACATAATTTTATCTTCCGAAACCAATTCAAAACTAAACTTAAATCCATTCACTTTGGCAATATTTTCAACGATGGCCAATCCTAATCCATGCCTTTCGCTATTTGATCGCGATTGTTCAGCCTGGAATAACGGTAGCGTAAGTCGCTCTAAATCATTCGCATTAATACTGGTCACTAATTGATTTTCAACACTGAAACTTAATCCTTTATTATCAGAGACAAACCTTATTTTAATCGATGACTTTGGCGGACTGTAGTACAGTGCATTATCAAATAAATTGGTCAAGATAAGGTGCAAAGAAAACTCATCGACAAGGCAGTTTTGATCCAAATCACTATTTTCAATATTCAAACGAGAATGAATAGTCGAGTACTTAAATGCCAACTCATCAATAACCTGGCCCATCAAGGTTTTGATATTGATATGCTGGCGATGTAGATTAATATTTTCAGATGTGGCTTGTTGCAATAGTAGTAAATTATTGACTATGGTTTTCATCCGTAAACTAATGCTGAGTACATCTTGTTTATAGCTCACGCCAATACGCTGATCATCCGGATAACGAATATAAATTTCACTTAAACTAATCAACTCACTGATTGGCGTTTTCAGTTCATGAGCGATATCGGCAGTAATGCGCTTTTCTGTTTGTAAGTATTGTTGGCTAATTTTGACAAATTTATTCAGTTCATTACGAATTGGTTCAATTTCGAGATAACGTTCAGACTCATTAGACAGTGGGATGTATTTTTTAGTGACATCGACGCTTTTTAGCGACATGTTTAATTCGTTCAACGGGGTCAAACCACGATGAATAACCTTCACTACGGCCCAACGGATCAACACAATCACCAGTAGTAAGCCAATGGCTAAACTAGAGTCGATGATCACCAAAATTTGCGACAAATCTTCAGTGGTAATGGCTATGGTTAACCACATGGGTTCGACTGTATCCATCATTGACCGATTAGTTTTAGGCACTTGCGGCTCAAAATACGACACCATCGCCCTGCCGTCTCGACCATCTGGTAACACCACATCGGCAAAAAAAGCACTGTTGAGTGGAATGTCTTTTTTAAGTAAATCTACCCCCTCGAAATTACGCAACGACTCAGAACGTTCAAACACGCTTGAGCCTTGCCACAATTGAAAAAAGCTTGCTTTAGTCGAGATGCCAAATTCAGGCATAAACTCGCCAGCAAAATCAAACTCGGTGCCTTCTGGAGTCACTTTAACTAAGGTCTTTAGGTAGTTAGACTTGTCTGTTAACGCGCTATCAAACTCAACATCGACCCAATTATCGATACTGATATCAATCGCCAAAAACACCAAAATCAACATGGCTGATACCACATAGGTCATGGTATTGACTAAATTGGTGGTTAACGATCTCATTAATGTTCACCCACAAAATAGCCAAAACCACGTTTGTTTTTTATCGGTAGCGTCACCCCTACGGCTTTAGCTTTTTTACGCACGGACGATAAATGAGCCTCAATGGTGTTTTTTGATAAATGATTAAATGAACCCACGACTGCTTCACTGATTTGTTCAGGATTAAGTACTTGCTTAGGGTTACTAAATAAATATTCAACAATTTTGAATTCGTTTTTAGTCAGATCGATATAATGGCCATCTGCATGAAGTGATTTGTTACTTGTGTCTAAAACAAAATTAGCAATACAAATAGTTTTAACTTGTTGATTGAGTTCACCACGGCGACCAAGCGTCACGAGTCGGGCTTGTAATTCGTCAAACGAAAATGGTTTACACAGATAATCATCGGCACCCGCCAATAAGCCAGTAACACGATCTTCAGCTTGTGATTTAGCCGATAAAATAATGACCTTAGATTGATTACCTAATTTACGAATACTCTTAAGTAAACTCAGACCATCTACATTAGGCAGCATGAGATCCAAAATAATGAAATCATAAGAATTAGTGAGCGCCATACTTAAGCCCTCAGAACCATCACCGGTTTCATCAACGGTATAACCTAAATGATCCAAACCAACTCTAATGCCGCGACGCAGCGCTTCAGAGTCTTCAATTAACAACACTTTCATTGAGTGTCCTTTATCATAATTGCGCCTATATCCATATTACGAGTGATGCAGTCCAAACGGAAAAATAATCTAAACTCGGGATAACAAACTACCATTAGCAAACTTATCTCTATGCTATCCATAGCGATAAGTTAACAGCCGACACGTTGCGGGCAGATTAACCGTTTACGAGTCAATTATGCCCATAAAACAACCCACCAAACAATCGCTGCCATCAGCATGCTGAGAAACACAAATGCAGAAGCAATATCTTTGGCGAGCCCAGATAACTCATTAAACTCCAGGCCAATACGGTCAACCACCACTTCTACAGCAGTGTTAACCAGTTCAGCAAACAATACAAATAGTAACGCCAGCACTAACATGGCAGATTGCGGCGCACTAATATTTGCCATACAAGCAAACACGGTTAATGGAATAAACAGCATTAACTCTTGCTGAAATGCCGCTTCATTACGGCACATCCACTTTAAACCATTAAAGGTATGTTTACAGGTATACAGCAAGCGCATAATGCCATGGCGTTTCACCACAATTTTTGGCTGTTTAGTTGCTGCACTCTTTGCCGTATTCTTTGTTACATTATCATCAGACGTAGATGATGAAGCTGAAATTGTCATGAGTATATCCCTAGTTCATTTTACAATCGGTGGTGATATCTAGCTTAGGATCACGTACCGAACTGCTAACACCGTAAAGCCCTAACAATGTATGGAACAAGTTGTCATGTGAGTACGAGCCACTCAATGCATGCTCGGCAACACATTCACGGTCAATTTCTTTAGCTTGTGTGTAGTCTTGTGGTAACCACATAAACCAAGGCACATGAGTTTGTTGGCTCGGCGCAATGCTGTAAGGCGTACCGTGTAAATACATACCACTTTCACCCAACGACTCACCATGGTCAGATAAATACACCAGCGCGACGTTATATTTGTCTTGATACTGCTTAAGTACATTAATCGTTTCTGCCAACACAAAATCGGTATAGGCAATAGTATTGTCGTAAACATTAACAATCTCTTGGTCGCTACAGTTTTCAATGTCGCTGCGGCTACAAGCTGGCGTAAATAACGCTTTATCGGCTGGGTAACGCTGCCAATATGTTGGTCCGTGACTGCCAATAGTATGCAAAGCGATAAATTGATTATCTAAGCCTTTACCCGACAGTGCACTGGCTTGGCTGTCTTGTTGTAATTTTTGGCTGAGTTTTTCAACTAAAATCTCGTCATAACAACTTAAGCCATCACATAATGGATTTGGCTCGCTCGGCGAAATATCAATCTTATTAACGCGGGCCCCAACGTCTTTATCACCGCCATCGTTTTCAAACCATGTCACGTTAACACCAGCGGCGTTAATCACATCAAGTACGTCATTTCGAGCATCGGCAACTTCACGATTGTAATTATCATGAGTGAGGTTTGAGAACATACACGGTAATGAATGCGCGGTAGCCGTGCCACACGACGACACATTTTGTAAGGCAATCATGCCAAGGTTTTCTGTGTACGGGTTGGTATTACGTTGATAACCGTTATACGCCATATTTTCTGCACGGGCAGTTTCACCGACAACAAGTACCATAAGAGTCGGTTTGCCATTCGTGCTAGGGATTAACTGTGCATCTTGACCAATAGGGTCAAAGGTTAATTTTTCAGTAAAGTAACGGTTGTTTAGGTATTTAACCGTATTATAAATATGTGCAGGAATAATCATCTTATTCAGATAATTATTATTGCGCCCCACTGACGCATAGTCTTTGTAAAAAAACAGCACCATCAACCCGACTAACGCCATACTGATTATTGTAAAGCCAGCGCGACGAAGCACTATTTTGGCCAGTGACGGACCACTCGATAATTTGGTGCGGTATAACAAAATAGAAGGCAATACCCCGAGCACCAACACATAACCAATTGAGTGTGAATTGATGTAAGAAAACGCTTCGCCAGAATTGGTTTCAAAAATATTTTCAATCATGCCGTAATCAAACATCACGTTGTACTGCAACATCGCATACATGGCCGCAGATGATGTCAGTAACAACACAATCATCACGGGTTTAAAAACAAATTTAAAAGCAAATAAGCTAAAAATAAGCATAAAACAACTGCTTAATAACAACGCCGGTGACAAAGAAAACAGCACATGACCGTCTGCTGATAATTGATAGATTTTACGGATTATCGGAAAATTTAATACCAAGCCAAAATAGACAGCGATAATGCAGGTCATCGCCTCGTAACTGATGCTCTTTGGGGTGATACTGGATAATGTTTTCGTTAGTAATTTCAATTTTGCCACTCGCAATAAACTCGACTGGCGCTGATATTCAACCAAAACACTTAAGATCTACTGAATAAAAACTGAATTATTGCTGCGGAGCTTTATTCAGTTTCAAAATATAAAAATCAGCTAAAAAAAAGCCCTCACACATCAGTGCGAAGGCTTTATAATCAATATATTAGCTAAATGTGTTTTACCACGCTGTATAATGGGTTATTTCTTTATCTTGGCAAAGGCATCAGCAAACGCATTACCCATAGCCGCATTTTGTGGTGCTTTAACCGGTTTACTGGCTGGTTTATTATGACCAGAACTCTTGGTATTGGCTGAAGATTTACCCGCAACTGGCTTTTTCTGGTAACTATTTTGTGGCTTACCCTGCGACTGTCTGGTTGCTTTTTCGGTATCAATTTTTTCATCAAGACGCATGCTTAACGCAATACGACGACGTTCAATATCCACTTCCATCACTTTCACTTTAACCACATCACCGGCTTTAACCACTGTATGTGGATCACTAACAAACTTGTCGGTTAACGATGAAATATGCACTAAACCATCTTGATGCACACCCACATCAACAAAGGCACCAAAGTTGGTCACGTTGGTGACTACACCTTCTAAAATCATCTCGACTTTAAGGTGTTTCAATTCTTCTATGCCGTCTTTAAAAGTAGCCGTTTTAAACTCACCACGAGGGTCGCGTCCGGGCTTGTCTAGTTCGGCTAAAATATCATTAATGGTCGGTACACCAAATGCGTCGGTAACAAAATCGGCAGCATTAATCTGTTTTAACAAATCGCTATTACCAATCAGTTCAGTTAATGGCAATTGCTTAGCACCAGCAATCGACTCAACTAGGCTGTACGCTTCTGGGTGAACAGATGACGAATCCAATGGATTATCACCATTACGGATACGTAAAAAACCAGCAGCTTGCTCATAAGCTTTAGGCCCTAAACGAGCCACACTCAAGAGCTGCTTACGATTGGTAAATTGACCATTCGCGTCACGAAAATCAACCACGTTTTTAGCTAAGGTTTTGGTTAAACCAGCAACTTGAGCTAATAGCGGCGCCGATGCCATATTTAAATCAACACCTACAGCGTTAACACAGTCTTCAACGACGGCATCAAGCGACTGCGATAACTGGCTTTGGCTTACATCATGCTGATATTGTCCTACGCCAATTGCTTTGGGTTCAATTTTTACTAGCTCTGCTAGCGGGTCTTGTAAACGACGCGCAATTGATACTGCACCACGAATTGACACATCAAGATTAGGAAACTCATTAGCGGCAAACTCAGAGGCCGAATATACCGATGCGCCCGCTTCACTCACAATCACTTTGGTCAGCGTCGGATGCGTTTCTTTCACGGCAGCGATTAACTCGCCAGTCAGTTTGTCGGTTTCACGCGAGCCAGTACCATTACCAATCGCAATAATTTCAACTTTATGCATGGTCACTAAATTACTTAAGGTACGAATCGATTTGTCCCATAAGTTTTGTGGTGCATGTGGGAAAATTGTGGTGTGGGCCACCAGCTTACCGGTGTTATCAACAATCGCGACTTTCACACCAGTACGGATTCCAGGATCGAGTCCCATAGTTGCTTTAGCACCAGCAGGAGCCGCCATTAATAAATCGCCCAGGTTACGGGCAAACACTCTAATGGCCTCTTCTTCCGCGCTTTCACGCATCTTAGCAATAAACTCTGTTTCCATTTGCAAGGCAACTTTAATCCGCCAAGTCGAGGTCACTACCGTTTTCAACCATTCATCAACGCTAGAGTTAGTCAGTTCTAACTTAAAGTGATCGCTAATAATCACTTCACAATAACTGCCCTCTGTCGCTTGAGTATCGGGATCGGCGTTCATCGACAGGCTTAACATGCCTTCGTTACGGCCGCGCAACATGGCTAAAGCGCGGTGAGATGGGATTTTACTCATCAGCTCATTATGCTCGAAATAGTCGCGGAATTTAGCGCCTTCTTTCTCTTTGCCTTTTACCATGCGGCTTTCAAGCACAGCTTGCTGTAATAAATGCTGGCGCACTTTACGCAGCAACTCTGCATCTTCAGCAAAACGCTCCATTAAAATAAAACGCGCACCATCTAGTACCGCTTTAGAATCGGCAAAACCCGCATCAGGATTAATAAACTCAGTTGCTTTACTTTCTATATCTAATTGACGATTGGCTAGCACTGCATCTACAAGCGGCTCAATACCCGCTTCGATGGCTATTTGGCCCTTAGTACGACGCTTTGGTTTGAATGGCAGATATAAATCTTCAAGGCGGGTTTTACTGTCGGCGTCATTAATCGCTTGAGTTAACGCTGGGGTTAATTTTCCTTGCGCATCAATGCTCGACAACACCACTTGGCGGCGATCGTGTAACTCACGTAAATAACCTAAACGAGAAAACAAGTTACGCAACTGAGTGTCATCTAAACCACCGGTAGCTTCTTTACGATAGCGCGCAATAAACGGCACGGTGGCGCCATCATCTAATAGCGCAATGGTCGCTGTGACCTGTTGTTCACGGACATTAAGTTCTTGAGCGATAATCTGGGCAATATTATGCATAATCAATCGAATTCGACATGGTTTAAAATAAAATTATGCCAAAGATACCATAAAGACCACCAGTTCGCTGCTAGTACGAAAGGCTTTATGATGTCTTTATAGATAATCGATAAAAAGAATGCATCATCGGGCATGAAGTGCTAAAACACAGATGATAATATTACGGCTTATAGAAAACCTCACCGTTCTTCGACCACATTAAGAGTAAACCGCGTGAAAACTAAGTTAATCACTTTAGAAGGCTACAATAAACTCAGAATTGAGCACGACTACCTGTGGAAAGAACAACGTCCTGAAGTCACTAAAATTGTCACTTGGGCGGCTGGTTTGGGTGATCGCTCCGAGAACGCTGATTATACTTTTAATAAACGTTTATTAAGGCAAATTGATCGCCGAGTTCGCTATTTACGCAAGTTATTGCCAGAACTCAAAATCGTTTATTACGCACCAGAGCAAGAAGGCAAAGTGTTTTTTGGCGCCACGGTTGAAATTGAAAACGACGCCGGTGACATTAAAACCTTTAAAATTGTCGGCCCAGAAGAAATTTACGACGAACGTAAAGACTACATCTCCATCGACTCGCCCATGGCCCGCGCGTTACTCAAAAAACAAGTCGACGATGAAGCGGTAGTGAGCACACCTCAGGGCGATAAAACCTGGTACATCAATAAGATTAGTTACAAACTAGAGCAGAAATAACTTATCCAAGGAAAACGGATTCAAAGGTGCTAATTGCTATGGTTTTGTTCCGTTAAAAAGAAGCATTGAACAGTTAAGCTTTGCTGCTAGCACTGGGCATGGTGACTCCGACACCACAAAGATATTGCTCCCTGATAGATTGAGCTTTGAAAGACCATGTTGACCCATGAACCATCAATATTAGGAACCATTTTGACTATAGCAAAATTGATTATGTGCGAGGTTGATGACGGTAAACAGGAGGCTTTTTCACAAAGTCAGAGTGCTTGGAGTCAGCTGTCGACGTGTAACGGTTTTGTAGGGCAAGCAGGTGGATGGGAAGCATCGTCAAGCACAGCCATTATTTTAGGTTTTTGGGAATCACAGTTTCACGTGAGTGAATTCATGAGCACAACCCACGATGAGATTTATTTAAATAATAAACAACAATCCACTTACCGTCATTGTTCAGTTAATTACTTCGAACTGATTTCAACTATATCTGGCTCAGAGATTGATTTTTCAGGTGCTGGAGTATTAAGAATCGATTACTGCTCAAGAGTACTGGACATTGATAGGTTTAATCGAGATCAACAGCTGCTCTGGAACCCTCAACTGTCAACGCAACCTGGATTGCTAGGCGGTCACGTTTGGCGCCATGTTGAACACCATGACTGTTACTTGGTGGTAACGCATTGGGAATCACCAGCAGCTCATGAAATATACGCAAACAATGTATTGCCAAAATTACGGAAGATAGCCCACACTTCGGAGTACATTGAACAACTATTAGGTAAGGTTGTTGTTCTCGATACAAAGTGGAACGTCACACCCTATAACGGTTGATCACCACAGATGACATTCCATCTAACCAGTTTAAACCGGCATAATCATATTGTAGTTTCCCCCAATAAAACATTATCAATTCCTGAAGGTTTGCTCACCCGTTTATGGGCGAAAGTGTATTTAAGATATGGCCTTCGGCCACTAATGTCGTGGCGCTTCGCCCACACCAGACCAAGAGAAAATCAACGGCTATTCCTTCTTGAAACTCCCAATCGCTACATTAAATTTATTTGAATTACCTACAAACTGATGGCCAGTTTTACTCATTCACTACATTCTGGGATTAAGCAGTATAAGTGAATAGCGAGGTTAAAATTTGCCCCAAGTATGCAGAACCGCCGTGCACCCAAGCTGACTTTGTAAGTGTTTTCGGGTGATCCAAAATTAACTTAACATTTGCCATACTGCTTCAAACTGTGCGCGGTACAATTACTTCGCTTGCTCATCAAAGCCGATAATTTAGGGGGCCATATTTACTTGGCAGAGGTTAGTCTCTAGCAAGTGCATCAACCGGATTCAATTTAGCCGCATTCCGGGCGGGCAGATAACCAAACACAATACCGATTAAGGTCGAGCAGGCAAAAGCTGCCACTATTGACGTACTCGAATAGATCATCTGAAAACTGCTGCCTGTGTAGGTAAATATCATACCGATAAGATAAGCAAGTCCAATCCCCAATGCGCCACCACAAAAACATACCAATACAGCTTCAATCAAAAACTGACGCATAATATCGGTTTGCCTGGCACCAACGGCCATACGAATGCCTATTTCGCGCGTTCGCTCTGTTACTGATACCAGCATGATATTCATTACCCCAATCCCGCCAACCAACAATGAGATAAACGCGATAGCAGATATCAGCAGCGTCATGGTTTCAGATGTTTTTTCAATGCTTTTTCGTATTGTATCGGTATTAATAGTGAAAAAATCTACCGTGTCGTGGCGCATAGTTAATAAACTAATAATGCCTTGTTCTGCCACATCGCTTGATACATTGGCATTTATCCTTACCGTAATATCATTAACATAATTTTGTCGAAGAATACGACCTGACACCGTGGTATACGGTAACCAAATATTCAGTTCATCACTGTTGTCGGACACACTGTCAATCGGTTTTGTTACCCCAATAACACGAACAGGAAGACGACCAAGAAAAATCACACTTCCCAGTGCATCACCGTCAGAAAAAAGAGCTTGATCAGTATTGGCATCAATAACGGCAACTTGTTCTAACGCATCAACACTGTCTTCGGCAAAATACTGTCCCTTAGCAAGCGTATAACCGCGCACACGAAAATACTCAGTACCCACACCTTGAATCGATCCTGTGACGGTTTCGCTAGCATAACGTATAGCCACATTAGCTCTAACGGTTGGGGTAACGCTGTCCACAAAGGGCAATATTTTAAGCGCATTGGCATCATCTGCTGTGAGTGACTTAACCCGTTCAGAGCGGCGATCGCCTCGTCCTGTTCCGGGTTTAATTTCAATGGTATTCGTGCCCATTGAAGCAATATTATCCAAAATAGATTGCTGCGACCCCGCGCCCAGCGCGACCACAGACACCACAGAAGCAATGCCTATAATAATGCCGAGCATCGTCAGAAACGTACGCAAACGGTGATTAGACATGGCTATTAACGCCATTTTTAACGCTTCAAAATAACGTGACCAGTTTATCTTCATACTTGCTTGGGAAGATTGTCTGTTTGCGATTAACGAGTTCGTTACTGCTGGGATACGATTTTGTTTATCGGCAATGATTTCTCCGTCTTTTAGCTCAATAACGCGATCAGCAAATTCGGCAATATGCGGATCGTGTGTCACCAAAATAATGGTGTGGCCGTCCCGATGCAGTTCTTGAATGAGCTTCATCATTTCTTCGCCGCTTTTGCTATCAAGCGCGCCGGTGGGTTCATCGGCCAAAATAATATCGCCACCATTAATTAAAGCTCTGGCGACACTGACACGTTGTTGTTGGCCGCCACTGAGCTGGCTTGGTTTATGATCTAAGCGATCACTTAACCCTAAACGAGTCAGTATATTTTTGGCTTTTTCATGTCGAATTTGCGGCGCCTCATTGGCGTACAATGCCGGTACTTCCACATTGCCTACCGCCGTTAAATCACCCAAAAGATGATAGCGCTGAAAGATAAACCCAAAGTATTCACGTCGCAGTGCAGCCAGTTCATTGTCATCCATACTGGATGTGTCCTGACCATTAATGAAATAACTGCCTGTACTGGGCTTATCTAGACAGCCAAGGATGTTCATTAATGTAGATTTACCGGAACCAGATGCGCCGATAATGGCAATCAATTCACCTCGGCAAATTTGCAGATTAATGTTGTTAAGTACCGTCAGTTCTTGCTCTCCGGCGATAAAAGAACGACTAACACCTTTAATATTTAACAAAACGTCAGCCATGGGTTATAACCTCATCTCTTTGCCAAGACCTGGTGTACGCTGCCCTAGCTTGTTAGCTCTAGATGAATCAGACTTCGTTGCTGCGCCGTCATTAGTTGAAGATTGACCAAGCATAATTTGATCACCTTCGTTAAGACCTGAAAGGATTTGAGCGTAGACTTTATTGTTAATGCCCACTTCAACATCGCGATATTCAATGCGGTTATTGACTATCACTGGCACTTGATACGAAACACTTGGCCTCGTTTTTGTTATCAATATCTGTGATGGAACCAGCAAGGTGTCTTGCGCATTAGCTAAAATAATCGATACCTGCGCTGTCATGCCAAAACGCAATAGGTTGTCTGGGTTTTCCACATCAAACAGAGCGTTGTAGTAAATCGCTTCATCATCGCCAATCATCAATGAGCTGTCGGCGCCGCTAAGCAAAGTTGGCCCAGGTTCAATGGCACGTAATACACCACGGTACTTTTTCGCTGTGGCCCCTAAAATACTAAAATACACTTCTTGGCCCGCACTCACATTGATAATGTCAGCTTCAGACACTTGCGCTTTAATCGTCATTACGTCCAACTGCGCCAGCTCAATAATACTGGGAGTGCCTTGATTGTTATTAACGGTTTGCCCCTCTTCGACCGATACGTAAATCACGGTACCATCAATGGGTGAACGAATCGTGGTGTAACCTAAATTGAGCTTGGCGTTATCGACACTAATGATTGCTTTGTCTTTTTCAGCACTGAGTTCATCAAGCTCTGCCAGATAAACCGCCAATATCGATTCTGCAGAGTCAAAGTCTGATACCGACGCAGCGCCATTAACCAGCATCTTTTTATTACGAGCATATTCAGACTTTGCGACTTTTATTTGAGCCTGCTTTGCCCGATATTGCGCATCAATACTTTGCAATGATGCTTGGGCTTCTTTAAGGGCATTTTGTTGAGTTAAGTTATCGATTTGAGCAATCAAGTCGCCCTGCTTTATGTTTTGACCAACATTCACGGCCATTGTTTCGATTAACCCCGATACTTGAGCGCCAACATTGACTAATTTAGACGGATAAAGCACGCCGTTTGTCAGGACTACTTTTTCGATGTTGCCGCGTTTAACCACATCGGTGGTAAAGATAGGTTGCTCCTGTTGAGCTTGAGTGTACTTGTACCCTACAACGGCAACGATTGCGCCAAGGGTAATAAGCAACAAGGTGTTTTTAATGTTCTTTTTCATGTGTATCTCTTGATGTCTTTTGAGTGACTGAATTTATGCTAACAATCTTGTAATAACGAATTTGCGTTTATTTGATGTCAATAACAGCAGCCGTCGTCGAATTCAAAGTGGGTTTACACAATGGCAAATCTGACAGCGGATCCATGCTGTCATTATGTGGCCGAGCTTGTTCCGGATGAGGTTGTTGCGGATAAGCCTGTTGTGAATCAGGTCGTTGTAAATGAGGTTGTGGTAAATGAGCCCGCTGCGGTGTTTGACAGTGCCGTTCAAAACTCACTGTCAAGGAGTCCGAGTCTAGTACAAAACCTTGCATGCTTTGTCGAAGCGATATTGCAGACACAGGGGCTGACACAGAGGCAGATACTGGGGCTGACACTGGGGCAGACGAATCGATATCTAACGATTTGGATAGTGCATAAAGATGAAAAGTATACACTTTTTGACCAGGCCCTTTAGAGCATGGCGGTGCATACTCGTTACGATTATTCACCGTATTACTGCCAAATGAACCAACAGATTGCTTTTCTTTACTGCCAGAACCAATACCAGAAGCTTGCGCCGGAATATTGTACGCAGTCCAATACCACTTGAGTTCTTCAGGCTGGTTTAGTTTAGGTGCCTTAGTGTCACCTTGAGGTGGAGTGCCTTTGTTATTGTCAGCCGAGTCAGCCTTTGGTGCGTTCTTTTCGTTGCCTGCGACATTGTTTGTGAAATGAGGCTTAGGCATGTGATCCATGATCACTACCAATGACTGGGTTCCGTCTGGTACTCCGCGCCAACTTAATGGTGGTGAAATACCCTCTCCCTCACAGGTAAATTCAACTAGCAATGTCCCATTATCGGAAAATGCAGGACTGGTGAGTTCAAGTGACGGCTTGGCATTAACGGCGGTTGCACTGAGCAACGTCAAAGATAAAATGGCGCCAATAATGTGGGTATTCATGGCCTAATCTCCAATACACTTAAGTTAACGATTAATGAGTTAACTTAAGTGTATCGATTAGGCTTCGCTGATGGATGACAATGTTGTCATTTAACGATGGGTAACAACAGCCGCATCGTCACAACCTCAATATCACTGGGCTCAAGCGTAAGATCGCCACCATGCGCGCGAGCGATTTCTCTGGCTAAACTTAACCCTAAACCACTGCCGGATATGCCTTGGGTATGAGCAGGCTCTCCGCGGTAAAAACGATCAAACAGTTTGGCCCTGACCTCGTGAGATATCGGCAGACAAAAATTGCTAATAACCACTTCTATAGCAGACTCGTTTTGGCGAGCGTGGATAGTGACACCTTTGTGATGAAGGCTATAACGCATTACGTTTACGAGCAGATTATTTAACAGCTGCTTCAGCAACACAATATCGCCTTTAGTGATTAAACCTTTTTCAATAACACAATCAAGCTCCAGTTCATCCGACAGCAAGGTCATATCGGCAATCAACTCATCGACCAATTCAGTGATATTTATCGGTTCAAAATGCAACGCCATAGAGCCAGAATCCGCCTGTGATAACAGCAACAATTTACGGGTAATAGCCGACAAATGCCCTACTTCATCAAGAATGGTATTGAGATCCAATAGCGATGGGTTTTCAGACAACACAGCTTGTTCAAGCTTACCTCTTAGCACTGTAAGTGGTGTTTTTAGCTCATGAGCGGCATCAGCCGTAAAACGAGAAACTTGTTGAAAACTGTCCTCTAGGCGATCGAGCATCATATTGTATGCATCAATCAACATTTTGAATTCTTTGTCTTCTTTATGCTCAGGCAAGCGATGGCTAAGATCTTTTTGGGTCACCTTATCCATGGCTTTATGTAATCTGTTTATTGGTTTAATGGTATTGGTCGAGATAATCCATGCGCCTAGAATACTGAGCAGTAATGAAAAAGGAATAACCACACCCAACGCGGTCAGCAAGGTATTCGTTAACTGATTTGTGGTGGCTGCAATATTCACAGCGATAAAACTTTGTTGCTTTGAGGTTTGAAATAAGCTCGCTCGCCATCGGTTTTGCTGATGTTCAAAAAAGGCCAGCTGACAAACCGCGTCGGCTTTATTGTTGTGGGGTAATGTGAGTGATTCAGCGCGTAGCCAATTTAAGCGACTTATCACGCCTTGTACGTCTACACCGTCTGGCGCGGTTAAAAAACCTTGCTCAGCAGAACCGACAGACAGCATTAATTGGCTAGGTGAATTGACTCGTAACTTGTCCGCTAAATCAGTCATTAACCGATCACCCGAAAGGGGTGTATCGTCTGAATCTCTTATATTCATTGCAGAATTATTGACATCATGCAATGTACGTTTGCGTATTAAGCGTTTTGCTTCCATACAAAGGCGAGAATCGAGGTGAGTCAATTCAACGCTCATAATACTCGACCAACTTAAGCTGATAACCAACGTAAGCACAGCGGTTACCGTTAAAATTGATATGGCAAAAATACGAGTACGAAAATGCATATTAACACCTTATCGAATGCTTAAGCGATAACCTGTGCCGCGGACAGACTCAATGGCGCCGACCATTTTTCCGGCCTTCTCTAAAGAAGCCATCTTACTGCGGATACGTTTAATGCACACATCGACAACATTGGTACAAGGATCAAAGTCGTATCCCCAAACATGCTCCAACAACTGCCCCCGGGTTAACACTTGGTTGGGTGAACGCATTAAATGTTCAAGCAGGCTAAATTCTCGACTAGTAAGTTCGACCGATTGTCCCTGACAATTAAGGCTGCGATTAATACAATCAAGTTGCAATGCGCCTACCTCGACAACATGCTGTTGTGTGCCGCCATGTCGACGTAATAAGGCTTGAATGCGAGCATGCAACTCTTCAACATAAAATGGTTTAGCTAAGTAATCATCTGCGCCCATGTCTAACCCTTGAACGCGGTCACCCAATTCATTACGTGCCGTAAGCAGAATAATGGGTGTATCGACACCTTGTTGGCGCAGCGAACGAAGAATATCCAAGCCATCTCTGCCCGGAAGCATAATGTCGAGAATAATCACATCATAAGTATTGTTGCTTGCCGCCTGATAACCTTGATTACCATCGGCACAATGAGTGACATCGAAATTTTTGGCACGCAAACCTTCACAGATAAAATCTGCAATTTTTTGTTCATCTTCGACAAGCAATACGTTCATTGAGTTTTATCCTTGGGAAACACTTAAAAGTATCTCACCTGACGCATCGCACTCGCAACCTATATGACAACATTGTCATTTAACAGATTAAGACTGGCCATACAGGATAAAATTTCAACAACCTAATGAGAGCGGAGTAGATAAACAGCATTGATGTTCGAAGGGTGATTCAATTTTATCTAGCATGCTAATTAGATATTAAAGGTATTGACCGAAGGAGGCGGTTACACATCCTGATGATGTTGACCATTGATTAGTGTAGTATTTTTAAACTAAAAGCATGATATCTAAATGCTCCTCACTAATATTGAAAGGTCATTCTTAGAGATTAAACATGTTTAATTTTCAACCATTATGCTGACTCGAATTGATCTACATCTAATTTTATTGCTCTACGTCCTTGTAAACTGATCATTCAATCGTTATCTGGAAGGCTATAAAAAGGTCTTCCTTATCTATTATCAAAAAGGAGTCAGATATGTCATTACAAGGAAAAGTCGCGCTAGTCACTGGCGCAGCTCAGGGCATAGGACGTGCCATTGCACTTCGTTTAGCAAAAGATGGAGCAGATGTTGCCATCGTTGATCTAAACGAAGAAAAAATGCTCGCTGTATCTCTTGAGGTCGAAGCCCTAGGTCGAAAATCAACTACTTTTAAAGCTGACATTAGCGACCGGAAACAAGTTTATGCCGCTATAGACCATGTAGAAAAAGCCTTAGGTGGATTCGATATTATGGTGAATAACGCAGGTATTGCGCAAGTTCAAGCCATAGCAGATATTACTCAAGAAGAAATGGATAAAATCCAAAAGATCAACGTAGACGGAACCCTTTGGGGTATTCAAGCCGCGGCAAAAAAATTCATCGAGCGCAAGCAAAAAGGCAAAATTATCAGTGCCTCTTCCATTGCGGGCCATAACGGGTTTGCTTTACTGGGCGCATATTCGGCGACTAAATTTGCAGTGCGTGCGTTAACTCAGGCTGCAGCACAGGAATATGCTAGCGCAGGTATTACAGTCAATGCTTATTGCCCTGGTGTGGTCGGAACCGATATGTGGGTCGAGATTGATAAACGCTTTTCTGAAATTACTGGGGCCCCAATAGGTGAAACCTATAATAAATACGTGAAAGGCATTGCCCTTGGTCGTGCGCAAACACCTGTAGATGTCGCCAACTTTGTTTCATATTTAGCGGGTCCAGACTCTGATTACATGACAGGTCAGGCGCCGCTGATCGATGGCGGTATGGTTTACCGTTAATAATAACCAAATGGTCCCGAAATGCAGGATTGTGTATTTTGATCTGTCTTGGGTATATGGTTTAAAAATTGTGGGCTCATATTGAGAGTAACAACATAGCCTGCAGTTTTTAGCTCTGTGATTAACAACCATGTGAACATAGGCTGGACTCTAATCAGTACCCATCTTAGGTGAGCATGTCTATTGCTAGGCAAGTTGCACACTAGGGCTTTAATTTCCTGCTTAATATTCTTTATTTTTTACTGTTAAACTTAATGTCCATTGTTCTCGAAAGTCTTTCTGAATACGTGAATGGATAAAAAGAGTTATCGCCATCGCTATAAAACCGCCAAGACTTGCCAGGGCCATATCTTTATGTGCATCCCAAACATCTCCCTGTGTACCTAAATACGCCATTCCTAGCTCGCCACCAAATGCCTCTGCGGCGCCCCACTCAATCAATTCATATAGCATCGATGTTGCCATAATAAGATTTAAAGGCGTTAAATAGCTCCAAAAGCCTTTCAAACCAGCAATCCGACAATACAAATCTCTAACAGGATATGCCAATAAAAGACCGTATGCCAAATGAATCAATCTATCAAAATTGTTCCTGGTCCAGCCCATATATTCATTAAGGCTAAAGTTAAAATACGACGTTAAAAATGCATCATAGGGAACATTGGAATAAGTATAATATGAACCTATTTCATGCAAGCTCATAAAGGCAAATATCAAACTATAAGAGAGTCGCGATAATGGGCATTTCTTATACGTAAAAAAAATGAACATGGCAGATAAGACAACGAGTACATTTTCAAGCGCCCAATCGGCTCGATCATAAGGCGATATAGAAATAACTAGGAATTCAATACCAAAGATGACTGACAGAATGAGAAAGTATCGTTTATGTTCCATAATATTTTTAGCCATTGTGAATTAACGGTAATCTTACTAGGGAGTCAAAAGTCTGCTGTAGATCCCTCACCCATACCCTTTGGGACTCAACGCCGTGCAATCTCTCACTAACGCGAGGGCTACTGAAAAATAATAAACTCATTCTTTTAAATGCTGCATGTAAAATAACGGATTTTGCTTATATTGATGGATTGATCAACCCATCAATAGGCTAAAAGACTTAATATTGCCAGCCATTTTTAATGCTCATTAACTTAACCTCTTTCAATCAACATTACGATAGGCTTTTTATGACAGGCCAATATAGTAATTCCAACTCAGCAGAAAAATTTGATATCAATCAATTAAAAATAAAGTAGTTAGCTTTAAATATTAGTCGTTAAGCGCACAACCAGCGCTGGCAGTTTGATGACCTTGTCGTCTTTTTCGTTCGAGATGTTCACAATATTCAGTTAATGCAGCTAACGCCCCTACTGCGCTTTAAATAATGAGTGTTTTGCTAGGTTGGGTGAAATGTTTTATCGGCTTGTAAGGTCTTTGTAGGTCTTAACGAATACATGGAAATACAATGAACTTAAAACACATAAACAATGCACTTACTTTTTTGCTCTTACTGAGCTTTTTACTGCTTGGGGTTTCGTTTGCTTTAGGTGCAAATCCTAACGCATTAACCGCTACTTTTAGTTTCTATGGGCTTGATACGTTAATAGGTGTAAACACATTAGGCTTGTTAACGGGCTCAACTATGCTCGCACTGGTCGCAACAACCTTAGCTGCGCATTTAAAATTAATAAAGCCTACAGCGGCACTCGTGTTAGCAATAATAATTAGCATAGTGCCATTGCTAACATTATTTGCTAGTAACCGCTGGATGGAGCAATTAGGCGGTTTTCCGATAATAGGTAGTGGGCAAGGTATTATTAAGTACTTTTCTATATTGCCTATTTACTTGTTTTTATTCTGTAAAAGTAAACTTAGCGACAAACAGCACGTACTTTTAAACTTTATTCCTGTTGCTATGGTTTTACTATGGATTGGCGGCATGAAGTTTTATGAATTTGAAGCAAAAGCTATTGTAGGCCTTGTTGAAACCTCGCCATTTATGTCATGGTTGTATGCTTTACTTAGTGTGCGAGGCGCTTCAAACGTAATAGGTGGGTTTGATGTTTTATTCGCTGTGTTATTAGGTTTTGGACTGTTTTTAAATAATAAGAAGCTAATTATTGTAAGTAGCCTAGCGTGTTTAAGCGTGTTTTTAATGACCCAAACATTTTTACTATCTGCACCAAATGCATTTAGTTCAAATACTTTATTAGAGCGTTTAGGTCAGTTTGTAATTAAAGATCTATGGTACATAGGCAATTTAATTGTTATTGCGACTTTAATGATATTTAAACCGGCTAAGTAACTATATGCCCTTATGATCAGTAGCAACCGACACAAAACGTAATGCATCATGCTTCGATTTACGCTTAAACAGGACTGAAAGTATTATGTTTTCCAGCATATTGGTTGATTCGGGATGCAAATAGATACAATGATCAAACAGTAAAAAAATAGACCCATGTTGTTAAACATGGGTCTATTTACAGGGTATTTACACGTTATCTAAAGCAGTTAATTACTTCGCTAACACCTCGCTGACTGAGCTAAACGATCTAGCTAAATTACCTCGCTAAATTACGTAATACATAATGCAAGATGCCGCCATGTCGGTAATAACTAAACTCATTAGGGGTATCAATGCGGATTTTAGCTTCAAACGAATGTTGCTTACCCACTTTGTCGGTCACTGATACATTCACGGTTTTCTGCTCGGCGCTTACCGCAGGAATACTAAATTGCTCTTCACCTGTGAGGTTTAGCGATTCTGCACTGTCATCAGGCATAAACTGCAGTGGCAAGATACCCATTCCAACCAAATTAGAACGGTGAATACGCTCATAACTTTGCGCGATAACCGCTTTTACCCCCAACAATGCAGGCCCTTTGGCCGCCCAGTCCCGCGAGCTACCGGTGCCATATTCTTTACCTGCCAGCACAATACAAGGCGTACCTTGTTGCTGATACTGCATAGCGGCATCAAATACTGTCATCGACTCACCGTTAGGCATTGAACGTGTCCAACAGCCTTCGGTTCCCGGTGCCAGCAGATTTCTTAGCCTTACATTGGCAAAGGTGCCACGCATCATTACTTCATGGTTGCCACGGCGTGAACCGTAAGAGTTAAAGTCCTTAATGGCGACTCCAGCTTGCTGTAAATAGTCTCCGGCAGGGCTGTCTGGTGCAATAGATCCCGCAGGTGAAATATGGTCGGTAGTGACCGAATCACCTAACTTAAGTAAACAACGGGCATTGTCGATAGCCATAATTTTCGGTATTTCGGCACTGATCCCGTCAAAAAATGGCGGCTGTTTAACATAGGTGGAATCGGGCCAGTTATATTTTTGGCTCTGCACCACCTCAAGCCCTTGCCAGTCTGCGTCGCCGCTGTATACATCGGCATAGCGGGAAACAAACATCTCACTTTGTACCGCGCTGGCCATGACCTGTTGGATTTCCTGATTGTCAGGCCAGATATCTTTTAAATAAACCGCATTACCATCAACATCTTCGCCAAGTGCTTCTGTGACCATATCGGCTTTCATATTACCGGCCAATGCATATGCCACCACTAATGGCGGCGATGCTAAATAATTGGCTTGAACTTCTGGATGGATGCGGCCATCAAAGTTACGGTTGCCCGATAACACCGAACACACCTTTAATCTGCCCTGTTGTATCGCTTCACTAACGGGTTGAGGTAAAGGGCCGGAATTACCAATACAAGTGGTACAACCGTAGCCAACCAACTGAAAACCTAAGGCATCTAAATCGACATTAAGACCCGATTTTATTAAATAATCTGTCACCACCTGTGAGCCTGGTGCAAAGCTGGTTTTTACCCAGGGTTTAACCTGTAAGCCTTTTTTACGCGCATTTCGGGCCAATAATCCCGCGGCGATTAACACCGATGGATTAGAGGTATTAGTACAACTGGTTATCGCCGCTATCACCACCGCGCCGGCTTCCAGCACAAAGTCTTTATCTCGATAACGGCAAGCAACACCAGTACTACCATCGGCAACGGGGACTTGCACCGATGGGCCACCCTCGCTTGCCAGCTCGTCTTTACCTTCGGCGTCGATGTGGCTAACAGGGATCTGACTATCCAACCACTGACGGAAACTGACTCCAGCTTGCTCAAGTGCAATTCTGTCCTGTGGCCTTTTGGGGCCAGCGATAGAAGGCACAATACTGCCTAAATCCAGTTGTAAGCTGGCGTGATAACAGGCTTTGTTGTCGGATGCACTGGCCCACATACCCATCTGTTTAAGATACGCCTTGATCAGCGCGATATGCTCTGGATCACGACCAGTAAGCTTTAGGTAATCTAGTGTTTGTTGGTCAATCGGGAAAATGCCACAAGTAGCACCGTATTCTGGCGCCATATTGGCAATGGTCGCCCTATCGGCCAAGGTTAATTGATCGACACCGGCACCAAAAAATTCAACAAACTTACCTACCACGCCAAATGAGCGCAGTTGTTCGGTCACGGTTAACACCAGATCGGTAGCGGTAACCCCTGGAGGCAATTTACCGATAAATTCAAATCCGACAATTTCGGGTAACAACATCGTCACGGGTTGGCCTAACATCGCGGCCTCAGCCTCAATGCCGCCGACGCCCCAACCTAATACCCCCAAACCGTTGATCATGGTGGTATGAGAATCGGTTCCGACTAAGGTGTCTGGATACAATAGGTTATCTTCATCTTCTTTGACAAAGACCACTCTCGCCAGATATTCCAGATTGATTTGGTGCACGATACCGCGCCCGGGCGGTACCACTTTAAAGTTGTCGAAGGCTTGCTGACCCCAACGCAAAAACTGATATCGTTCGCGGTTTCGTTGAATTTCAATGGCAGTATTTTTTTGCAACGCCCCTGTTTCGGCAAATACATCGACCATCACTGAGTGGTCAATAACCAGCTCCACCGGGTTCAGTGGATTAATGGCGTCGGCATTGCCGCCCAATGTCACGATTGCATCACGCATAGCGGCCAAATCGACGACTGAAGGTACACCGGTAAAATCTTGTAGAATGACTCGAGAAGGGACAAAGGCAATTTCGGTTTCAGACCAGTTATCCAGATCCCAGCGGGCCAAGATTTCAATATCCTTCGGCTGGACAAATTCCGAATTTTCATAACGCAGTAGATTTTCTAATAATATTTTTGCCGCAAAGGGTAAGCGGGATAAATCGTAGTGTTCTGCTAGTCGATCAAAGCTGTAATACCGGAAAGTTTTGTCATTACTTTCAATCTGTTTCAATAATTGCATAGAATCGTTCATTACTGATCTCCCTATAAACGTTTACTGGCACTTCCTGCTAAGCTTAGTGAACACACTAACATATCCCAATCAAAAATCGAGTCGAAAACCTTATGAGTAAGATACGTATAGAATATGACAGCATGGGGAAAGTTCAGGTGCCAGATGATGTTTATTACCAGGCGCAAACTCAACGTGCACGAGATAACTTTCAGTTTTCTGAGCGACGCTTTCCGTCGCTAGCAATACTCGCCCTACTCGACATAAAATCAGCTGCAGCACAGGCTAATAGCCAACTCGGCTTGTTAGATAACGCTATGGCCAAAGCAATTCAACAAGCGATTATCGCCAGTAAGAAGCTTGATTTTTCGCAGCACTTTCCAATTGATTTGTTCCAAACAGGCTCTGGCACCAGTTCTAATATGAATGTTAATGAGGTGATTGCCAGCCTCGCTAGCGACATTTTACAGGCAAAAGTTCACCCTAATGATCATATTAATATGGGTCAAAGCAGTAACGATGTGGTGCCCGCCTGTATTCATATTAGTACGGTTAGGCAATTAAAGGGCTTATTATATCCGGCCATTCAGGGCTTAAGTGACAGATTAACGTTTTTGGCCGATGAGTATTCAAATACAGTCAAAACTGGTCGCACCCATTTAATGGACGCCATGCCGATTACACTTGGCCAAGAACTGCAATGCTGGCAACAACAGCTAAACGGTGCTCAAGCTAGGGTACAGCAAGTAGCGCTGAGCCTGCATCATTTGCCATTGGGCGGCACTGCGGTGGGCACTGGCGTTAATTGTGACCCCAATTTTGCCAAACTTGCATGTGATGATTTACAACAGCAAGATCAGATCCCTTGGCAGGCGGCGCCAATCCCTGCGTTGTATATGAGTAGCCAAGATCACACCTTAGCCATGGCTTCGGCGCTCAAAGGGTTAGCGGTTACGTTATTGAAAATCGCCAATGATTTACGCTGGATGAACTCTGGCCCTGTTGCAGGACTACAAGAAATTAGCTTAACGGCGCTGCAACCGGGCTCATCGATAATGCCCGGTAAGGTTAACCCCGTTATCCCAGAAGCCGTAGCCATGATTGCCGCTGAAGTCATCGGCAATGAAGCAACCATCACCATCGCGGCACAATCGGGTAATTTTCAGTTGAATGTGATGCTGCCACTGATTGCCGACAAACTACTGTCCAGTATTGATTTATTAACCCATGCCTGCCAAGCAATGACCGATAAAGTGTTTGCCGAATTTAAGCCCAATGCAGAACATTTGACCCAGGCATTAGAGAAAAACCCCATTCTAGCTACCGCACTTAATTCAGTAGTGGGGTACGATATGGCCGCAAAAATTGCTAAACGAGCAGATAAAGAACATAAATCAGTATTAGCCATTGCGCTTGAAGAAACCGATTTAGACGAAGATAAACTCCAAGCGATACTCGACCCGTTGCATCTGGCAAAACCTAATGAATAGCAGCCACCAAACTGACAATAGTTGGGTGAATAACATAAATTTGAGATGTTAGATGTTAGATGTTAGATGTTAGATGTTAGCTGTTAGCCATCACTCAAGTCGGTAAAAGTGCAATGGTGAATGAAAAATCGTGAGCAGTGAGCCGTAAGAAGTCTGCCGATATCCGTTGTCTCAGTGATATCGGCGGTAAACGTTATTACTCGTCATCTAGCGTCATTGCCTCTTTTATTTCATCACTGCCAAATCCTTTACGGGATAAATAGGCATACGCTTTCGACTTTTCTTTATAGTCCGCTAAGTTATAGCGTTTCTTAGCCAGTTCATTTTTGCAGCTTTGATAAAAATCGACGTCTTCTGTTAGCGTTAGTTGGTACAAGGTTTCTTCAAAGTCGCTTACATCAATCAGTCGCTGCTTTAATTCCTGCAAGATAAGGGTTTTACCTTTGCCTTTATTAAACAGTTTGATTATTTCAGTGGTTAAATCGGCTTTGTCGGCTTTGAGGGCTAATTTACTGCGCAGGGTTTCACGTTGTGGATGTTGTGCTAATGCGTGATCAATTTCAGCCCGAGAGAAACCTTTTGTGGTCATCTGGGAATAGACTTTTTCTATGTTGGTACCATAGAAGTTTTCAAACCGACTCAGCAATCGCGATGTGGCTAACTCAAAAAGGTCCACTGTTTGCTCGTGCATCACTTGTTCTATCGCGGTATCAATCTCTGTAGCACTTACGCCGCGCAGCTGTAACTTACGTCTTATGGCACCAATACCGATTTCATTACTAAAGGCTAACTCGCAGTAACGTACCGCAAAGTCAAAGTCACTTTTTAAATAACCGCCCTCGATGAGTCTGGCGAGTACGGTATCAATCCATTGTTGATTGTCGGTTTTACGCTCAAGCTTGGTGCGAATTTCGTTAATGGTAAAGTCTTGCTGGCCAAGATGCCAATAAGCACTATTAAAAACGTTATCGATGGTTTTGGCTTGACGTAGTGGTGGACGCTGCATAAAAATTAATCTTACCTTAACATAATCAAAATGAGTGTAGCAGTTCAGTCAGTTATTGAGAAAGATCTAGATATTTCATTGTTTAAATGATTTAAAAACCCGCCGTTTATAGTGAATGAAATGCAGCTTTTTAAATGGATTATAGAGTTATTTATCGATGGAGACTTGTTGTACTAAAGCTGCATCATTAGTCACTTAGCAGCATTATCCGCAACGGAACATCAATGGATAGAAGATCTTTATACTCGAGTCATAAGACGATTATTGCTTGTCTATTTGACGTTGCTGAACTAGCAGTGACAGCCGCTAATAACCTTAATAGATAATCTGCTGTCCCCCAAGTATTTATTGCGATATCGATTGGTAACAATACAGAAGCCAGAAAATATTTTAGATCGAAAAAAATATGATCCTCACACCCCCTCAAGGGCGTATCTATGGATGTTAGGATTGTTGAATTAAGGCGCTTGTATCTGATGACATCCACCCATCTATATTAGGTGTATGGATCACAGATTTGTGATTTTTGAGCTATCGACAAGTAACAAAACAGTTAAACATGTAAATAAACAGTATAGATATTGTTCGAATTCAAGTTTATTTAATAATTCCGCTGTTTTACTACTCTGATTTACTTTCAATCAATAGCGCCTTCTTGTTATTCTCCTGCCAATGAAAATCGTCAGCTGGATCTATTGATTCAACTACCCACTCCTTTGAGCTCGTTTGGAATCGTTTCTTGAATCTAACTCTTTGCCAATACCTAGCTAAGCCGCTTAATCGCATCGCAAGGCTGTCTAAATTGAGTAAAGCACATTTAACGTTGTGTTTCGGGTTACTGTTGCTGCAACCCTTAGCTGATTCATTATCTATGTCGATGGGGCATGTCGTCGATATCAGTGAATTTATTGCCGTTGTTGACACTTTACTAGCTGAAGTTATGGGCGCTAGCTTTCTGGGCCTACTAATATTAAACCCATTGGTGATCGAGCAATTTTGGCGTTTATTCAATCTCAATTCTACATTTTGTAATCTTCTTGCTCTTAGCTACGCGCTAAGTGCCTTATCTGTTGTTGCCCCTAAATCCCTTGAATACACGGCACACGGTTGCCGCGCTCCTCCTCTACAAGCTTAAATATTTTAATTTAAATACATCATTCGCAAAATCTATATTGCCTTAAGACGTACGCCAAAATCACTGTTAATTGATTTGAGCGAGTCCTTTGGTGCAGTTATTTGCATTCGATGATTATTCTGCAACTGCCGATCCCCCAATTGGTAGCGTAGTAAGCTTTTAAGGTGAGAGGAATCTTCCTTTGTTAATTCGAAATTTAAGTAAACCAGCGCTAGCTGCATTAGCATTTATGCTCGCAGGCTGTGAAGGCGGCGTGCTGGATCCCAAGGGTCAAATCGGTATAGATGAGAAGCATCTCATTATTGTGGCGACATTACTGATGCTGATTGTGGTTATTCCGGTGATTTTCATGACCTTGTATTTTGCCTGGAAATACCGTGATGGCCGCGATGAAGAAATTTATGCACCTAAATGGGCGCACTCAACCGCCATTGAAATTGTGGTGTGGGTTGTACCAATTGTTATCGTGATCATTCTTGGTGTTATCACTTGGAATTCGACCCATGACTTAGACCCCTATAAACCGCTTGTTCATGATGCTAAACCGGTAAAAGTTGAAGTGGTGTCACTGGATTGGAAATGGTTATTTATTTATCCAGAATATGGTATTGCTTCGGTTAACGAATTGGCCTTCCCTGCGAACGTGCCGGTTAACTTCAAAATCACTTCAGACACGGCAATGAATTCATTTTTCATTCCGCAGTTAGGCAGTCAAATCTACTCAATGGCTGGCATGGCGACCAAGTTACACCTTATCGCAAACGAGCCTGGTACTTTTAAAGGTATTTCAGCTAACTACAGTGGCGCTGGTTTTGCGGGCATGAAGTTTAATGCCATTGCGACTGCAACAGCCGGCGATTTTGATGCGTGGGTTGCCAAGATAAAACAACAAGGGAATACCTTGGATGTTGAGCAATATGAGCAACTAGCTCAAAAGAGCGAAAATAATCCTGTTCAATATTATGGGTCAGTGCAAAAAGGCATGTTTAACCACATTGTTATGCAATACATGCACCCTGACTCGAATATGAAACCAATGGACAGTATGGAAGGCATGGAAGGTATGCATGACATGGGCAACATGAAATCAATGTCTGGTATGGAACATACCGAACATATGAAAGATATGCAGCATATGAAAGACATGGACGCTGAACAACATTCTGGACTTTCATCCTCTACACACTCAACCACAGAGCATTCTTCGACTGCTTCTGGGGAGGCGGAGTAATCATGTCATTTCTTGGAAAATTAACACTCGAGTCTATTCCGTATCATGAACCGATTATTATGGTGACCCTAGCGGCTGTCGCCATTATTGGGTTCATCATTGCGGCCTTAATTACTAAACATCAAAAATGGGGCGTGCTTTGGCACGACTGGTTAACCTCGGTTGACCACAAAAAACTCGGTATTATGTATATCGTATTAGCGATGGTAATGCTGGTCCGTGGTTTTTCTGACGCGATTATGATGCGAACTCAGCAAGCACTTGCCACTAACGGCGCTGCGGGCTATTTACCACCAGAACATTACGACCAAATCTTCACAGCCCACGGCGTGATAATGATTATCT
The DNA here is from genome assembly GCF_014163715.1 of Shewanella sp. SR44-4. Classification (NCBI taxonomy): domain Bacteria; kingdom Pseudomonadati; phylum Pseudomonadota; class Gammaproteobacteria; order Alteromonadales; family Shewanellaceae; genus Shewanella; species Shewanella sp. SR44-4. The sequence goes on from NZ_JACJDU010000002.1 coordinate 180,932, forward strand.
TTATGGCAATGCCATTTATGATTGGTCTTATGAACTTGGTCGTACCATTGCAAATTGGTGCTCGCGATGTCGCATTCCCATTCTTAAACAACTTAAGTTTTTGGCTAACCACATCTGGGGCAATATTAATCAATATTTCGCTTGGATTAGGTGAGTTTGCTAAAACAGGTTGGGTAGCTTATCCGCCATTGTCTGAGCTGGCATACAGTCCGGGGGTGGGGGTTGATTATTATATCTGGGCCTTGCAGATATCCGGTATCGGGACAACCTTAACTGGGGTGAACTTTATCGCCACCGTGTTAAAAATGCGTGCACCTGGCATGAAGCTAATGCAAATGCCTATTTTCACTTGGGCCTGTACTTGGGCTAACGTGTTAATCGTTGCATCGTTCCCCATTTTAACCGCTGTTTTAGGCATGTTGACCTTAGACCGTTATTTAGATTTCCACTTCTTTACCAATGATGGTGGCGGTAACGCCATGATGTACATCAACCTGTTTTGGGCTTGGGGTCATCCTGAAGTATACATTTTGGTATTACCAGCTTTCGGTATTTTCTCTGAAGTGTTTTCAACCTTTACCTCTAAGCGCTTATTTGGTTATACCTCAATGGTGTGGGCAACCGGTGCAATTTCGGTGCTTGGTTTTATTGTGTGGTTACACCATTTCTTTACCATGGGTTCAAGCGCCAACGTTAACGCCTTCTTCGGCGTAATGACCATGGTGATTGCGGTGCCGACGGGGGTAAAACTGTTTAACTGGTTATTTACCATTTATCGCGGCCGTTTACGTTTTACCGTGCCAGTTTTGTGGTCTTTAGGCTTTATGGTGACCTTCACCATCGGCGGCATGACCGGGGTATTGTTAGCATTACCTGGCGCAGACTATGTACTGCATAACAGCTTGTTTTTAATCGCCCATTTCCATAACACCATTATTGGTGGTGCGGTATTTGGCTACATGGCGGGGTTTGCTTACTGGTTCCCTAAAGCGATGGGTTTCACACTCAATGAACGCTTAGGTAAGGCATCATTTTGGTGCTGGCAAATTGGCTTCTATGTGGCCTTTATGCCGTTGTACGTGCTTGGTTTTATGGGCATGACACGTCGTATTAACCACACAGATAACCCAGCGTGGAACTTCTGGCTTTACTTTGCTGTAGTCGGCGCATTTATCATCCTTGTGGGCATTATTTTACAGTTTGTACAATTGTATGTCAGCTTCCGTGACCGTGAGCAAAACTTAGATACCACAGGCGATCCATGGAACGGCCACACGCTTGAGTGGTCAACATCTTCACCACCACAGTTCTATAACTTTGCCCAGTTAGATCCAGTAACAGACATTGATGCGTTCACCGACATGAAAGAAAAAGGCACTGCCTACAGACGTCGTGAAACATACCAGCCTATTCATATGCCTAAAAATACTGCCAGCGGTATTGCTATGGCGGCGTGTATTACGGCGATGGGATTTGCTGCAATTTGGCATATTTGGTGGTTAGCTATTGTTGGGTTTGCGGGTACGTTTGTACTGTTCTTGATGCGTGCTTATAACAATGATGTTGACTACTACGTGCAACCTGATGAAGTCGCGCGTATTGAAAATGCACATATAGATAACGTAGCTAGGGGCCGATAATGAGTATTGCTATTAAAGCAGATTTACACGACGCTCATTCTGCTGAGCACGGTGATCAACACCACGAAGAACACCACGATACCAGTGGTAACACCTTGTTCGGTTTTTGGATTTATCTAATGACCGACTGTATTTTGTTCGCATCCGTTTTTGCCACTTATGCCGTGTTATTCATGAACACCGATGGTGGAGTGTCGGGTAAAGATATTTTCGAATTAGACTTCGTCCTTATCGAAACCGCCGCATTACTTGTCAGTAGTATTACTTATGGCTTTGCCATGATTTGTGCGAGACACCAAAAGAAAGCGGCGACTTTAGGGTGGTTATTAATCACCTTCGCTTTGGGTTGTGTGTTTATCGCCATGGAAGTTTACGAGTTCCATCACCTTATTGAACATGGCAATGGTCCAGATCGCAGCGCCTTTTTATCAGCATTTTTCGCCTTAGTCGGCATGCATGGCTTGCATGTTACCGCGGGCTTAATTTGGATGCTGATCATGATGGTCGAAGTCGTCAAGTGCGGTTTAAATAATCGCAGCATCACCCGCTTGAGTTGCTTAAGTTTGTTTTGGCATTTCTTAGACATCGTGTGGGTGTGTGTGTTTACCGTTGTTTATTTGTTAGGAGTCTTGTGATGAGCAATGCACATTCAAGTCATGCCGAGGGCGACTTTGGCGCTAGCGTTAAGTCATATTTAGCCGGCTTTGTATTATCAGTGATCTTAACCGGTATTCCATTTTGGTCGGTAATGACTCACAGCTTTGATCATGACACCACCTTATGGATTGTCGTCGCTGCGGCTATCGTGCAAATCGTGGTGCACTTGAAATACTTCCTCCATTTAGATTTTTCTAAAGAAGGCAGAATCAATACATTCTCGTTCTTATTCACGGCCTTGATTATTGTCATGGTTGTGGGTTTGTCTGTGTGGATTATCTACGCAGCCAATGAATTGATGATGTAACCGACAGCTATCATGAATAATCAAGGTCAATCTATGTCAGCACAATTAACCTCACGCTTACGAGGATATGTTCAGGTAACCAAACCAGGCATCATCATGGGCAATTTAATTTCTGTCGCAGGCGGCTTTTTACTCGCGGCTCAAGGCAATGTTGATATGACCTTGATGTTTGCCACCATGATAGGTTTATCTTTGGTGGTAGCGTCGGGTTGCGCAATCAATAACTGCATTGATCGCGACATCGACGCCAAGATGAAGCGTACTCGAAACCGAGTTACCGTTACCGGTGAAATATCAGTACAAGCGGTATTGAGCTTTGGTATTGGTTTGGGTGTTGTAGGCTTTACCATGCTGGCGATATTCACTAATAGCTTAGCGGTGTTATTTGCCGCCATTGGCTATGTGGTTTATGTCGGGGTGTACAGCCTGTACATGAAACGCAACTCGGTTTACGGCACCCTAGTAGGCAGTTTTTCGGGTGCCGTGCCACCGGTCGTTGGCTATTGTGCGGTCACCGGGCAAATGGACATGGGCGCAATTATTTTGCTGCTGATGTTTAGCCTATGGCAAATGCCCCACTCTTATGCGATTGCGATTTTTCGCTTTGACGACTACGCCGCTGCTAATATTCCGGTATTACCGGTTGCCCAAGGCATGGCTAAAGCTAAGTTGCATATCGTGTTGTACATTGCTGTTTTTGCATTGGTTAGCGCACTATTACCGCTGGCGGGTTACACAGGTATTGCCTTTATGGCCGTGACCTTTGCCACCAGTTTATGGTGGCTAGCGATGGCGTTAAAAGGTTATCGTCGCGGCATCAATTTGCAGTCTTGGGCTAGACAAGTATTTGGATTTTCCATTATTACCATTACCGCATTAAGCGTGACCATGGCATTGGACTTTCAAGTAGTAACCTAAGCGCCTTTACTTACATTGGTGCCATAAGTGACTAAGCTCAGTAAAAGGCTAAGTTCAATAAAAGGCTAAACTCAATCAAGGCTTCAAGCCCGTGGCATTATGCTGCGGGCTTTTTTATTTGATAAATCCGCATTAAAGACTAAGGTTTAAGACTGATTAAAATTACCGCATGCAATTCTATTTTTCGTTTTTAACCGCATCATCAAACATAAAGGGATCTTATGTTTACCGTGTTAACAGGCAACAAACCCGACATCCCGTCGCTTAGCTCAATAAGCCTCATTCCCTTCCTGCTGACCGGCTGTTTACTGTTGGCAAACCCACTGCAAGCTAGCGAGAAACCGACGATCCAAGAAGCAAAAAACAACGTATTTGGTGATTGGGTAATCAACACACCTGAACGTATTACCTTGTTGCAGTTAAATCATAATCGCAGCTACTTACACCTAGAACTTAACTTAAGCGCGCCACAAAATAGCGTTGCAGAATGGGGACGCTTGGATCTGCAATCAACAACTGCTAACTTTATCCCTAGCTACAGCAATAATGCCCAACAAGGATTAGCCGCATATCAATTCGAGTATCCGCAATTAAACATGACGCTGACATCACAGTCGTTACAACTCGCCTTAACCATAGATACCAATGCCGATAGCATTGCGGATGAGCAACATCAGTATGGCTTCACCCCAAACCAATCGGTCTATGGTGTATGGCATCAATTGTCTACCCCAGCGCTGAGTAGCTTGGTACTGCTCGACAATGGCTATTACGCCATGGTGAACATTAACCTACACCAAGACCCACAAGCCAATGAGCACGTCACTCACTTACAATGGGGACGGTTTGAATTACACCAAAATCAGCTAACCTTTGAGCCCGTTTTTAATAGCCATCTCCAACACACATCTAACTTACCCAGTACTAGTCCCAGCATGGTTTATCAGCCTAGCAAACAGCAATTGGCATTATCGTTTAGCGTAGATACTGGTAATTTAACTGACCATTTGTTGCTATTTAAGCGATAAACAAACATTTACAGCTATTTAGTTACAATTTCTGCCACAATCAGCTATTCAAATTCAAGCGATTACACTTCATACTGAGTCATTGCTGGTATCAATTTAGCGTTAAAAAGGATATGTCATGGGCCAAGAAACCTCTAAGATTCTCGTTGTCGATGACGACATGAGATTACGTTCGTTATTAGAACGTTACTTAATTGAGCAAGGCTTCCAAGTTCGCAGCGCTGCCAATGCTGAACAAATGGATAGATTACTAGAGCGCGAAAACTTTCATCTACTGGTGCTCGATCTGATGCTACCCGGTGAAGATGGTTTGTCGATTTGTCGCCGTTTACGTCAGCAAGAGAACCCTATCCCGATTGTGATGCTAACCGCTAAAGGCGATGAAGTTGATCGTATTATTGGCCTAGAACTTGGCGCTGATGACTATTTACCTAAACCGTTTAATCCACGTGAGTTATTAGCACGTATTAAAGCGGTTATGCGTCGTCAAATTGTTGAAGTACCAGGCGCACCAGCTCAGCAAGAAGAAATGATTGAGTTTGGCGAGTTTTCGCTAAATTTAGCCACTCGTGAAATGTTTCATGGCGATGAAAGTATTGCCCTGACCAGTGGTGAATTTGCCGTACTTAAAGTGCTGGTAAACCATCCTCGAGAGCCACTATCACGTGACAAATTAATGAACCTGGCCCGTGGCCGTGACTACTCTGCCCTTGAGCGTTCAATCGATGTTCAGGTGTCACGTCTACGCCGTTTAATTGAAAAAGATGCCGCTAACCCACGTTATATTCAAACGGTTTGGGGTTTAGGTTATGTATTTGTACCCGACGGCACCACGCGTAAGTAATCCATGAAACTCAAGTTAAAATGGTGGCAACGCTTCTTGCCCAGAAGCGCTTTTAGTCAAACCGTATTGTTGATTGGCAGCTTACTGTTGATCAATCAATTAGTGTCATATTGGTCTGTCGCCGTTTACTTTATCAAGCCCAGTTATGAGCAAATTAACCAACTGATTGCCCGCCAAATCAATATACTATTTGTTGATGGGGTTGATGTTGGTCGTGAACATCTCACCATGGTGGATGCCTTAAACGCCAAAGTGCGTGACGATGGCATGACCGTTTATAACCAAAAACAAGCGCAAGAAGCCGGACTCGGCCAAGCCACTTATTACAGTTTCTTGTCAGAACAAATGTCGGTTTATCTTGGCGGCGAAGCTGAAGTGCGTTTTTCGCAAGGTGAAAAGCTCGATGTGTGGATTAAACCGCCACAAGCCCCTTCTTTATGGATTAAAGTGCCGCTCACAGGTATTAATGAATCAGACCTGTCTCCACTAACATTATATTTACTGGTGATTGGCGGGCTCAGTGTCGCCGGTGGCTGGCTGTTTGCCCGCAGACAAAATCGTCCGCTTAAACGCTTACAAAAAGCGGCAGTAACCGTGTCTAAAGGCGATTTCCCTCCGACGTTACCATTGATTGGTTCAACCGAAATTGTTGAAGTTACTCATGCCTTTAACCAAATGGCCAATAGCATGAAGCAGCTTGAGCAAGACCGCGCCTTGCTAATGGCAGGGATTTCACATGATCTACGCACGCCATTGACTCGCATACGCTTAGCGTCAGAAATGATGGTAGAAGACGACCAATATTTGAAAGAAGGCATTGTCACTGATATTGAAGACATGGATGCGATTATTAATCAATTTATTGCTTATATTCGTAACGACCAAGAAGGCATACGTGAACCCGACCAAATTAATCGTTTGATCCAAGAAATCAGCCAACAAGAGTCACACCGCGAAGGCACCATTGAGTTATCTCTGGCTGACTGTCCCGAAATAGCCATCAATAGTGTGGCGATAAAACGCGTATTAAGTAACTTAGTCGAAAACGCATTCCGCTATGGTAACGGGTGGATAAAAATCAGCTCATATAATCAAGGTCAATACTTGTGCTTTAGTGTAGAAGACAATGGCCCTGGTATTAATGAAGACCAAGTTGAACAGCTCTTTCAACCCTTTACTCAAGGCGATACCGCACGTGGCAGTGTTGGTTCAGGCCTAGGACTGGCGATTATTAAACGCATTATCGACCGTCATCACGGCAAAGTTAAACTGTCTAATCGCCCTCAAGGTGGCTTAAAAGCGCAAGTGTGGCTGCCGTTAATCGACAAAAACCTCTACAACTAACAACGGCCATATTTCACCACCCACATGACTCAACTCATAGATAAAGTGAAGTCACGAAAGACTGTAACATTAGTGCCATAAAATACACATATTGGCATTTATGTGAACTCATTTACCTATGAAGATATCAACCCTATCCCTTAGTGCATCCGCCTTATTATTAGTGCTTGCGGCATTACTCGCTGCCACTGTGTTATGGAGTAACCAACAACGACAAACGAGTGAAAAATTAAACCTCGATTTACAACATATTCAACATACCTTTCAATATGATGTTCGCCGGAATATTGATAGCTACTTACAAACAGGGCAAAGCAATTATCTCGAACAAGCCCGTAGTGATATAACCCGCATAACCGTCAATATTACCCAGTTACATTCTGCTCACCCACAGCTTGATAGTGCTTCACTGACCACCTTAATGACTCAATTAATTGGCGACTTAGACACTAAATACCGTGCAGCAGGAAAACTGGCCGGTAACCCACGCCAACTACTGGCTTTTGCTGAATCAGAAATGCTCGATTACAGCGGTAGTTTACATCGCTATGCCAAATCAGCTCCAAATGACTCAAATACCGCGCAGCAATATCTTGCGCTTAGCCTTAAGTTACCCAGCTTAGTTTATCAATTATCACAGCAGACTCAGGCCTTATTGATTGATCAAGATACCGGAGTCAGTAATAGTCTTAATTTTTCAATTAATGCCCTCAACACATGGCATGACGATTTGGAGAAGCTATCTTTGCTGGGTATTTATCGCACCGAAGAAGTGGATGAATTCGCCTTAGGTGATGACGAACCGGAACGTATTGAAACCGGTGAAACCCCACGGGCAGAATTACTCAGTTTGACCCAACGCTATAGCAAAGAAGTGAGTAATACCAAGCAAATGCTCAGCGATAATCAACAGGTACAAGCAGCGCTAATAAACGCCACCAGCCAAGTGGAACAACAACTGGTGACACTAGCCGATACGCAAGCCGTAACCGATGAACAACTTAAAATCCGTTTACAGTGGCTGCTATACACCATGGTGACATTGATAGCATTGTTTTCTATTGGTTATTTAGTATTACAACAACGTCGAGTCGTTAGCCCACTTAAACGTTTAAATCATGCTTTTTCAATGTTAAGCGAATCGAATCAACGTGAACCATTACCCGTGACCAGCCAATGTGAAACAGGCCAAATTGCGGCACACTTTAATCGCCTTTTACAGCGATTTGAACAAGATGACGAACAACAAAAAAGTAATATGGCACAGGTGTCTAACTCATTGAGTGAGCTAGTCGCCAAAATTGGTTTCTTATCAACTAGCACGCAACAAACGCAACATGTGGTACAACAAACGCAATCACAAACCGCTGATTTAATTACTCTTGCAAATGAAGTAAACCGGTCGTCTAGTTTAGTAACTGCCAGTGCAGAACAAACCATGCATGATATGCAAGCAAGCCAAAAAGAAGCCCAAGCGGTGTTAGATGCGACCGATCATACGTTAACCAAGGTCAATCAATGTAACCACTCACTAACCCAACTCAGTACATCAGTTAACCACGCGGCTAAAATTGTAGATGTTATTAGTAATATCGCCGACCAAACCAACTTATTGGCCTTAAATGCCGCCATTGAAGCCGCTCGTGCAGGTGAGCAAGGTCGTGGTTTTGCGGTGGTAGCCGATGAAGTGCGCAGTTTATCGCAACGGACTCAACAATCATTAAAAGACATAATGGCTATTTTCGAGCAACTAACCCGCTCTAACACAGCACTTAGCCACAGCGTAAACGACATCAGCGAAGCATCTGCACAGCAGAAAGGTCGAGCCCAGAGTTTGTTAGATGTTGCGTTGCAAGTACAACAGCAAGCTCAAGAGATGGCGAGCAGTGCGAGCCAAGGGAGTGAACATGCTAAGCAACAGGTGGGGCATCTTGATGAATTTGTCATCGCGATGGATAGCCTAATGCTGCATGCTAAAGATGCGTTTGAACAAAGTGAAACGATTGCGCTTGAGGTCAGTAACAGTGTCGATAATATTGAACAACACTTAGGCATCCGCGGATAATCAATACTGACAAATTTGCGGTATCGCTGTTTTAATCATAAAAATGGGCGCCATATTGGCGCCCATTTTACTGTACTGTTAAGTCTCTATTACTGAGACATAATATAGATTACAGTGCAGCCATTACTGCTTCAGCAGTGCTGACTTCAAATGACTTACCTTCCTCAACATTCAGTAAAGTCACCACGCCATTGTCGATCACCATCGCATAACGCTGTGAACGAACGCCACCAAAACCGGCGGTATCCATTTCTAAGCCTAACGCTTTTGCGAAGCTTGCATCACCGTCGGCTAGCATCATTAATTCAGAAGCATTTTGGGCTTCGCCCCATGCTTTCATTACGAATGCATCATTAACTGCAACACAAGCAATAAGGTCAACACCTTTAGCTTTAAACTCGTCTGCAAGTACAACAAAACCTGGCAAATGAGCTTCTGAACAGGTTGGTGTAAATGCACCTGGTACAGCAAACAATACCACTTTTTTACCGGCGAAAAGCTCAGTAACATCGTGATTAACCATGCCGTCTTTTGTCAGTTGGCTTAAGGTAGCTTTTGGTAAAGATTGTCCTGTAGCGATCATAATATTTCCTTGATTATTAGAGGCTATTAACCCTTGTTAAACAGAAAGGTTACCTTGGGGAAAATACCCTACGACAACCCAAATACAAAATAGATAATACTGATTCACACAATATCGAGATCAATAACCCTAGCAGCAACCCAATGGCAATCGCCTCTGGTTTCAATAAAATCACATGGCTATAAGCCTGCCAGACCTCAGCTTGAATGTCTTTTTGTGGGGCTAATGCTATTTGCTGATAAGGACTATAACTGTGTTGATGAAAACGACTCAACGCTTCGGTGAGTGATGTATAACGTTTGTATATTGACTCAATACTTTCACCACCGGCACTAAACACCGGATCGTTATTTTGTTGATAGTGAAGGATAAGTTTACTGATGTCTCCAGCAAAAAAACGGTCTGCATCACGTTGAAATTCTGCCAAACTGAGTTTAGCTTCAAGCTGATGAGCTTCGAGTCGTTGGCCGTATTGTTCGACAAAAGCAGGGACTTGAATACCAATCAAGACACCACAAATAAACAACACTAAGCGAAAGTAATCCATTAAACGTCGTATCATGATGTCATCGAAAAATCAGTTGTAAATGAATCCTCAGAATATCACCAATTACGCAAGTAAGCATCTTGAATAAACAGATGTTAACTTACGTAATTGTGTGGCTTTTTTGAAAGTTTATGTGCCCAGCGACAAGCATCAAGGTGAGAGTGATACCTGCTTAGCATGGCTACTATCTAGGTTTACTCAACCAGTAATACCCCTTTATACATCTGCATTTGGCAATGAAACGGATACTCACCTTTGGCTAATGCTGGCAGCGAAATTACCACAGATTTATCCAGTGGTAGCTCTTCGCTAATGTCTAAGTCTGGAAATAACAAACTGGCCGAACACCCTGCTTTGTCTTGGCGTAAAAAGGTTAATTGCGTCGCGGTATTGGCCGGCACAGTTATCCTTGCTGGGGAGTAAACCCCGTCTTTAACCACAATAGCGTTACTTGCTTGATGAGTGGTCGCTTTGGGTTTATACAACCAAAACCACCAAACGATAATGGCAATTAATGCCACACAAAATAAATTAATTAATAGCATCATTCACTCCTAGTGTTGTTGAGGGCTAAAAAAGCGCAAACGATTGGCGTTGCTCACCACTGTTAATGATGAAAATGCCATCGCAGCACCAGCAACCACAGGGTTAAGTAATACGCCAAACACCGGAAATAACACCCCAGCAGCAAGCGGTATACCCGCCATATTGTAAATAAACGCGCCGACTAGGTTTTGTCTAATATTGCCTAAAGTCGCCTTACTCACCGCGATGGCATCTGCCAAACCGTGTAGCGATCCTCGCATTAGCGTTATGTCGGCACTTTCAATCGCGACGTCGGTTCCGGTGCCAATAGCAAAGCCGACATTGGCTAGCGCCAACGCAGGTGCATCATTAATGCCATCACCAGTCATGCCAACCACCTCACCTAATGCTTGTAATTCGGCCACTTTATTGGCTTTATCTTGCGGTAATACGTCGGCAAAAAAGTCATCGACACCCACTTTGGCAGCCACAGCTGCGGCTGTCGCGTGGTTATCTCCGGTAAGCATAATGACCTTAATGCCACTGCTTTTAAGCCTTGCGATGGCGGCAACAGAGTCTGCTTTAATCGGGTCAGCCACGGCAATCACTGCTGCGAGTTCACCGTCGATAGCAAAATACATTGGCGTTTTGGCGTCTGCTGCCAACGCTTGTGCTTGCTGTTGATAATCGCTTAAGACTATGCCTTTTTCGCGCATTAATTTTTCATTACCAAATAATAACTGAGTCGATTGATACTGAGCTTGGACACCAAATCCTGCAATAGCAGTAAAATTTTCAACATTGAATAAGGTTAATCCCTTATCCGCTGCGGCTTGAACAACGGCCTGTGCAAGTGGATGCTCGGAATGTTGCTCAATACTTGCCGCCAGTTGCAATACTTGTTCTTGTTCGCGACCATTGACCACGATGATATCGGTGATTTTTGGCGCGCCTTCGGTAATCGTGCCGGTTTTATCTAAAATCATGGTGGTAATAGTCGATGCCGTTTGCAGAGCTTCACCATTACGAATAAGCACGCCAGATTCAGCGGCTTTACCTACACCCACCATCACCGACATGGGTGTTGCTAACCCTAACGCACACGGACAAGCGATGATTAAAATTGTCATCGCCGACACTATGGCGTATCCCACAGAGGGTTCAGGCCCAAAATTAAGCCATACCATGGCGCTGATAATGGCAATAATCATCATTGCAGGAACAAAATAGCTCGAAATAACATCTGCCATTCGACCAATTGGCGGTTTGGAGTTCTGCGCCCGTTTAACCATAGTAATAATGTGCGCCAAAGCGGTATCTTTACCGACTCGTGTGGCGGTAAAAGTAAGTGATCCCAGTTTGTTTAATGTACCTGCGACCACATCATCATTAACACTTTTTTCAACCGGAATAGGTTCACCCGTCAACATCGATTCATCAATAAAACTACTCCCCTCAACGACCACACCATCTACGGGAATTTTTTCACCTGGTCGAACACTGACTTTATCGTTTAATTGCACCAAGGCAATATCGATATCGACCGCTTTACCATTGCGGATCACTCTAGCCGTTTTAGCTTGTAAACCAATTAAGCGCTTAATCGCTGCCGAGGTTTTACCGCGCGCCTTGACCTCTAACGCGAGTCCAAGATTGATTAAACCAATGATCATCGCGGTTGCTTCAAAATAGACATGGCGCGCCATTTCTGGCAATAAATCTGGTGCAAATACCACCACCATAGAGTAAACCCACGCAGTGCCTGTTCCGAGCGCAATTAAGGTGTCCATATTGGCACTATGATGAGTAAATGATTTCCATGCGCCAGTATAAAAATGCTTGCCGGAGAAGAACATTATCCCTAAGGTCAGTATACCAATTGCTCCCCAAACCAGCTGTTGTATTGGGTTAGTAACGGTCATGTCACCAATAAACAAACCATAAATCATCAGTGGGATACCCACTGCCAATGCGACAATAGTGTGTTTTATTAGGCTTTTATAATATATTGCATCTGCCTGTTCTTTCTCATCAATAGCATCTGCACCACCTTGATCGTTAATCAAAATAGCGTGATAACCGGCTTTTTCAACGGCCTCAAGCAAACTAGCGACTTCAACCTCTCCGGTGACCATCACACTGCGATCAGCAAAGTTCATTTCAGCTTGCTCTACTTGCGCGACTGTTTTAAGGGCTTTCTCAATTTTGCCAACACAGCTGGCACAACCTGCACCCTCTATCAATAATTGTGTTGTTGTTTGGGTATTCATCACAAAGACTCCTTATCACTAACCTGACAAGGGGTTTCATGGTTTGGATCAAATCCCTCAATCAAGTGACAAATCATGGCACCTGTAGGCGCCAATGCTGGCAGATTTTCCCACTCACTTACGGCTTGAGTCAGCTTATTACGTAGCTTTAACGTTTCATTAAACAGTATTTCAGTTTCGGCCAACTTTTGGCTAATAAGCTGCTTCACCATGGTACAAGCGCTTTCACCGTGATCAGTTTTGGAAAAAATCACTTTAATTTCATCCACCGAAAAACCTAAGTTTCTGGCACTCATAATAAATCGCATCCGCGACACTTCTTTGTCACGATAGTATTTATAACCATTGCTAGGCGATTTTGTTGGTGCGAGCAGGCCGATTCGGGTGTAAAAACGAATTGTGTCTGTGGTAACACCCAATAACGTTGCGAGTTCACTGACTTGCATAATCACTCCTTGGGGTAACGACTGTATTAAATAATAAGATCTACATAAATAAATCTATTGAGTATATGCAACGACTGTAAACCTATGTCTTACACCTATGTCAAGTGGCCAATAACCCTGAAAATAAAAAACGCCAATATGAACACTCATGTCGGCGTGGATACTTGATATATAAATAATCTAATGGTGAGTGCAAACTGCGTGGGCACTTAAGCTATTGGCACATTCGCTGATAAATTATTGATCCCAATCGGGGCTAAAGTCAGGCGCCGCCACACGATGATTTCGGTCTAACTTATCAATTGCGGCCATGTCTACAGACGGGAGCGATAACGCTAATGAGGCAATATTAGCTTGAACATTTACCAGCTTAGTTGACGATGGAATAGTGACATAACCTTTTTGGCGCATCCACACTAATACCGCTTGGGCGGGTGTCATTTGGTGTTTCTTCGCAATCGCGACAATAGTGTCGTCGGTTAATACCGCACCATAGGCAAATGGCATATAACCAGTCACCATAATATTGTGCTGCTGACAAAATTCGACCAGTCGGTTATTTTGCAAATATGGATGTACTTCAACCTGATTAGTGAATATTGCGTCGGTACCTAAAATCTCAATCGCTTGTGTAACCTGGGCCATAGTGAAATTAGACACGCCAATGTGTTTCGCTAAACCAGCATCTTGCACCTCTTTTAATGCCAGTAAATACTCTCGCATAGGTACTGAATCATCGCGTAACGGCCAATGTATCAGTAACAAATCCACATAATCGGTTTGCAATAAAGCCAAGCTGTCATGCACGCTTTAAATAAGTTTGTCGTGGGCAAAACGATCCGTCCACACCTTAGTGGTGAGAAAAATATCAGCTCTTGCGATACCCGATGCTTTAATTGCATCACCAACTTGTTTCTCATTGGCGTAAATCTGAGCGGTATCAATGTGGCGAGAACCCTGCTTTAGCGCCATTAACACTGAATCAAATGCCAGTTGATCTTTAAGTCTGAAGGTACCTGTGCCTAACAATGGAATAGTGGTCATATTGTCTTCCTAAAAACGGTATCTGAACCAACACTGTGCGCCAACTAACAACAGAAATAAACCGTCAACCAAGCAAATCTGTTTTGCTCAAACTGCAAATATCTACACACGATTAAATTGAGCCCTTAGTTATAAGGTTAATCTTGGTTGAATAAACTCAATAAATGCAGAAATACGTCGCGCCACAATAGACGATTTGTAATACACCGCATTCACTTGTTCACGTTCTATGTGAGTAAACTTCTCCGACTGAAGTATGGGCACTAACCGACCCGCCGCGAGATCATCATTAATCATAAAACCTGAAAGACACGCAATGCCATTACCTGCCAGTGCTAGTTGACGCAAGGTTTCTCCATTGCTGGTGCTGATGGTAGGGGTAATAACATCGTAACCTTTTAGCGGCCAGTGATTCAATATTTTAGGTTCGGTAAACCCAAGTAACTCGTGGCAAGCCAAATCAGACACTTTTTGTGGCACACCTCTACGCGCTAAATACTCAGCGGAGGCAACAATATGTAAGGCACTTTTACCTAATGGTCGAGCATGCAAGGTTGAGTCTGCCAGCTTACCGATTCTAATGGCCACATCGGTACGCTTTTCAAGTAAATCGACATAGCCCTCGTTCGAGGTCAATGCTAATTCAATGTCTGGATAAGCGGCGCGAAAATCTTTCATCAAAGGCACTAATTGATGAAACACAAACGGACTTGCCGCGTCCACACGCAAACGTCCTTGTGGTAGTTCACCACGACGTACGAGTTCATCTTCTGCGCGTTGTAATTGTTGTAATCCACCCCGAACAGATTCGACAAATTGGCGGCCTTCATCGGTTAACTCAACACGCCGAGTGGTACGATTGAGAATGGTGACCCCGAGCTGTTGCTCTATTTTACTTACCGCACGTGACACTCGTGCAACCTGAATATTGAGTGCGTCGGCCGCCGCAGAAAACCCGCCACTATCGACCACCATCAGCAATATATCTAAATCATCTGAACGCGTAAGCATGCATACCTCATCTTGTGCTGTGTCGATCTAAAGAGTCGCTCTAACATCATTTTTTATTGCATTTATAGCAAAAGTCATTTGCTAAACATACTGTTTTTAACAACGTAAATCTAATCAATAATGACGCCCATCAACTGACTGACACATTTATCGCGACGGTAAATCCTAGCGACAACCTAAGAGGAACACATTATGCCGTTAGCTTTACTCGCATTGACGCTTAGCGCCTTTGCTATTGGAACCACCGAATTTGTCATTGTGGGATTAATCCCCACAATGGCACAAGATCTGAACGTATCATTACCATCGGCTGGCTTATTGGTCAGTCTTTACGCATTAGGTGTCGCCATTGGCGCACCTGTACTCACCGCATTAACCGGTAAATGGAATCGCAAACACGTATTGCTGGCGGTAATGAGTTTATTTGTTGCGGGTAATCTATTGGCTTGGCAAGCGCCCGGTTACGAAACCTTAATCGCTGCACGCATTATCACTGGGTTAGCCCACGGAGTATTTTTCTCTATTGGCTCAACCATTGCCACTGGGTTAGTACCCAAAGAAAAAGCCGCCAGTGCGATTGCCATTATGTTTACGGGGTTAACTGTAGCCTTAGTGACAGGCGTCCCTTTGGGCACCTACATTGGCCAAACCTTTGGCTGGCAAGCCACTTTTTTAACTGTCGCAATTCTTGGGTTTGTAGCCTTGATAGGCAGTAGCTTGTTGGTTCCTAATAATTTACCTCAGCCACCCGCGGCAAAATTATCATCGCAATTAAAAGTACTCACTCAACCACGGTTATTACTGGTCTATGCCATTACCGCATTAGGTTATGGCGGCACATTCACGGCCTTTACTTTTTTAGCTCCCATTTTAGAGCAAGTGTCTGGTTTTAAATCTCAATCTATTGGCTTAATCATGTTGGTGTACGGGGTATCGGTCGCTATTGGTAATATTTGGGGCGGAAAAATGGCCGATAAAATGGGCCCAATTAAAGCGTTAAGTATTATTTTCAGCGGTCTTGCGACCATATTAGTGATATTTAACTTTACTGCGGTTAACCCTATTGCCGCTGTGATCACCATTTTGGTCTGGGGCGCGTTTGCATTTGGTAATGTACCAGGGCTACAAGTTTACGTAGTTTCACTTGCACAGAAGTACACACCCGACGCCGTTGATGTGGCTTCAGGATTAAATATTGCCGCTTTTAATGTCGGTATTGCACTTGGGTCTTGGGGTGGCGGGCTGATTGTGGCTAACGCTGGCCTAATGCATACACCTTGGGTTGGTGCGGTGATTGTGGTTATTGCCCTAGCATTAACACGTTTCAGTGGCTCACTAGACAAGAAAACTAACGCTAGCAAGAATGCTCAAGTGAGTATTCAAGCGAGTAGTTAACCGAATAGTAAAAAAAATAGTTAAGCAACGACATCAACGCTGATATTCAACATCACGATGGGATCGATAAGCACCAATGTGAGCTCGTATCTGCGATCTCACATTGGTCGCTATCATTGTGCTCACATTCAGATGTTATAAACCCCAATCGGCTTTAGGTAAATGCTCCACAAACCAGTCAAATGCACGGCCTTGATGATCTTTATGCCAAGCAATGTACAAACTTTGATTTGGTCTTGGAATTGAACACATTTTTTCAATCAACTCACCACTATCAAAGTAGCATTGCACCATGTGTCTGGGTACAAAACCAATACCTAGTCCTTGTAACTGTGCTGCTATCTTGGTTTCCATGGTGTTAACTTTAATCACTTGTTTGCTTTTAAAAAGGCCACTACTGCGAGTAGGTAAAAGTTGTGATGTATCGGCGACCACCACCGAAGCATAGTCAGTTAGTTTGTCGGCTTCTAATACGCCATCAACAAACGCCAATGGATGATATGGCGCTACGGCAAATACAAATTCAATTTCGCCTATTTTATGGGTTTGAAATACACCTCTTGGTAACTCACCAGACGCACCAATCACAATATCGGCGCGTCGGCTGTGCAATGCATCCCAACCACCACCGACGGCTTCAACATCGACACTAATGTCGACCGAGTGTTCTAGCTGATTAAATTGTTCAATTAATTGAAACAACGTCCCCTGGGGGATGACCGTGTCGCGTGATAACCGTATTTCGGTTTCCCAGCCAGATTCTAATTGCTGCACAGAATCAACCAACCGATTGGTGGCTAACAAAATCTGCCGCCCTTGCTCTAACACAATTTTACCTGCTGGCGTCAGTTGTGCTTTTTGCTTTGTGCGGTCAAATAACGCCGTACCCATATCATCTTCAAGTTTTTTGATGGTGTAAGTCAGCGCTGACGGTACTCGATATAACGATGCCGCTGCAGCAGCAAAGCTGCCCTTACGTTCAATCGCATCTAGGGCACGTAATGCGTCAATAGTAATCGGATTTTGCATCAACTCTCCATATTCAAATAATTTGAACCTTTACGTCAGTTTATTCCGATTTTTTATTCAATCAAGTCTCAATATACTTCTTATCAACCAGTGAGACAGGCTCACTAGAAACAATTAATGTTTAAATTTATTGAGGATATATACCATGAAAGCACTCGTTAAACGCATCACGAACTCTACTGCAGGTTTTAGCACTTTGGCATTACGCTTACCTGTTGGGATTATTTTTATGGCTCATGGCGGGCAAAAACTGTTTGGTTGGTTTGGCGGTTATGGCCTTGAAGGTACAGGACAGTGGATGGCATCGATTGGGATTGAGCCCGGCGTGTTAATGGCTTTCTTAGCCGGTAGCGCTGAATTGGTTGGCGGACTGTTCATCTTATTGGGTTTATTGACTCGTCCAGCAGCGGTTGTATTAGCATTCACCATGATTATCGCCATTGCTAGCGTACATATTAGCAACGGTTTATTTATGGCAAACAACGGTTATGAATTTGCGTTAGCACTATTGGCTGCCAGTGTGTCACTTGCACTATCAGGTTCAGGCAAAGTCGCGCTAGATAAAGCCATTGTAAGCAAACTGTCTTAATTTTCCGTACTGATCACTTATTCATTTAAACGATAGGAGTAACATTATGATTACCTTACGTCATGCAAGCGAGCGCGGAATAGCCAACTTTGGTTGGTTAAACAGCAAACACAGTTTTTCATTTGGCAGCTACTATGATCCACAACACATGGGCTTTTCAGCACTGCGAGTGATCAATGACGACAGTGTCACTCCTGGTGCCGGATTTGCCACTCACGGCCACCGTGACATGGAAATTATCAGCTACGTACTTGAAGGCTCTATCGCCCATAAAGACAGTGAAGGCAATGTTGAAGTGTTGCCTGCAGGTGAGTTCCAATTAATGTCTGCTGGCAGTGGTATTACTCACAGTGAGTACAACGCATCCGCCACAGAGCCACTGAAGTTTTTACAAATTTGGATCCAGCCAAATGCTTTAGGTAATACACCAGGATATCAACAAAAAAACTTTGGTCAAGCAGTAGGACTAACCACGATTGCTACGCCAACGGGTGAAAACGGAACCTTGCAAATCAAGCAAAATGCGACATTGTCACAACTGATTTTGGCGCCTAAATCTGAAATAACCTATCAGATTGCGACTGACCGTAAAGTGTATGTTCATCAAGTCGCTGGCGAGCTCAATATTGAAGATCAACAGCTAAAAATAGGTGATGGCGCTAAACTCACCGACATGACCACGGTGACCTTAGTTAATCCATCGGACACTCAAGCAACTGCACTGATTTTTGATTTACCCTAGATGAGGTTAGTTGATGATTAAGCCTGTGATAGTGTTCCTTCACAGGCTTAATAGCTTCAACTTTATACCCATTCCATTATCCATTAGCAGGAGTAACGTTTTTTGCCATGGCTGGTTGCGACCGAGGTAATACGCCTAACTTACTGACAGTCCATAAACACACTGCCGTTACCAGCATCATGCCAACTTGGATCCCGATGACACCATGATAACCGCTTTGCCATAACGCTATTATTTGCTCAGAAAACAACAACCAATCTGCCAAAATTGTAATGGCTAATATACTACTGGTGAGCAAAAGTAGCTGGCTGATATGACGCTTAATATCGGTCACTTTTATACTGCACAACATAACGAGCAATAGTGACGTTACAAAACACCCCACTAACCATTCACCTCGTCCAGATAAGGTTGCAGGTAATAGTCGTTCACACAAAAATCCAACTGCTGTCGCCACAATAATGCCACCACAGCCACCAATCGTCATTGCGGTTACGATAGCAATACTGCGCGGTGAAGACTGGCGCTGAGCGCTGCGCTTATTTATCCATAACATATTGCCGGTAACAATCATGGCACTAATAGCCATCGCCAAAATAAAGTACAAAATACGGATGTCTAAGCCGGCAAAGTTACTAAAATGCAATGTCACTAGTACATCTCTACCCTGGCGGAACACATTGTAGTTATCGGCATTAACCTTATCCATCACAGTGCCATCCTGCACCCGATAGGTCACTTCATCTCGTTGAGCAAAATTAACCGTATCGGTACCACGCACTTGTACTAAGGCATTTTCAGCACCGTAATGGTGGAAAATAATATTACGTAACTCAAAATTCGATTGCTGTGTAGTGTGTTCAATTAAAGTAAACGCATTGCTCATATCCAGTGACGTTTCACTTCGCGGTTCGCTGCTACGGTTAAGACCGGCATCGTTAAACAATGCTTGTCGATCGCCCTGATAAATAAACACCACAAAAGCCAGCTGAAACACTATGGCCAAGTTAAGGATCAAGCCGCTTAGGGCATACATCAAGGTAAAAGGCAGTGTCATCACCCCTACTACGGTATGGAGATCGAGTAATTTATCCCGGCGCTGTTTATCAACGCGATACAAAAAGAAATGTTTCAGTAATTTACGCGCATGGATAAAAATGCCAGACACGAGTGCAAATAGAAAAATCAGCGTCACGACACCAATAAGATAACTGCCACCGGGTAGATCGAGGTTGTAATGCAGACGGTACATAAATTGCGATAAGTAAAAGTCATCTTTGCCCGCTACGGTTTCGCCGCTTTTAGGATCGACCAATATCGCCATCGACTGGCGGTCCGATTGCGGAGCATCTCCAAACACATCGAAGTAAAAAATATAATAAGGTACTAGCTCAGTCGGCATATTTATTCGAAAACGGCCAGCTTGATCTACTGGGTATTCAGCAAACTTTTGCTGTACCAGTTTCGCTAAAGAAATATCTGCTTGGGTATTATCGACTGGATGATGAGGCGTAATGGCCCACTGGGCGATTTCATCGTGAAACAAGGTCACCGCGCCAGCCCAAAATACCAAAAACAGTAAAGGTGAAATAATTAACCCAAGCCAACTGTGGGCTTCGATGAGATTTTTAATGACTTTGTGCTGTACCGGAGAATCAGATTTCATTGAGTTATTCATGACTTAGGTTTGAAAAAAAATAGTTAGTTTTGCGAATAAAATAACAACGTATTGATAAGACTACTGGCCACAAGCCATTTGGCGCACACGACACTCGCCGCTTTTGCGCTGTTGCGGCTATAACAAAATGTCATCACCCCAACCCACACACAAAAACCCAGCATTAGCCCAACGAATAGTTTTACATCTACAGCAGCCGGTAATATTCGAAAAACAATGAGCATTAAACTGATTGCCAGTAATAACCCCCATAAAAATGCAGCAATAGATTTAGGCCACATGGTTATTTAACCCCAACAAGGAGGATACTGACAAACAACGCAAAGCCTAGCGAACTGACCCAGATGCTACGACCTTTATAGTGCGAGGCCACCAGCACCAGTAGTATCCACATGGTCATCATGCAAATCAGCACCACTAAACTGGCGACGAATACACTGTAAGTATGGCTAAACCCCCACACTGCAAATAACACCGCTAAACCGCATAAGCACCAAGCCAGTAATTTGGGAAAAGGTAAACTAACAAGCTGCTGTTTGTCAGATGCCAAATAGGCAAACAAGCAACCAAGCCATAAAGAAGCTACACTGACAAGTTCCATCTATTTCGATCTCCGGCCATTTAACGCAAATGATAATGATTTGCATTAATTATCCAGAATATCTTTGCCAAATACAAGTTGATTGTGCTCAAGCCTTTAGAAATAGCAGTTTGAATGTGCTCTAACAGCGCTGTAACGATATATTGTGGCTTAATCATGGTTATGGAAATTATCATGGTCAACAATCATATCGAGGGAAAACAATCGTCGAGGCAAACAACCACAATATTAAATAGCTGTTTGCCGATGAAATAAGCTGATCACCGATGAGCAAGTAGTCGATAAACATCGACATAAGCCTTAATGGCTAATAACCACTTTTTCATTAATGTATCCAACACTTTATGAATCTGGCATTGGCGCTCATTTTAATCATAGATCACTAAGATTAACGCAACATAGTAGCAACCTTGAAAACTCTGGATTAACAGTGGATTAACTAAAGCTATTTATTTAACAATCCTCATGTTACTCGTCTGCACAGTGCTGTATTATTTTATTCTAATACAGTAAAAGATCCGTCAATATCAATGCTGGACAAAGGGCCATCCCTTGCTTAGGATTAATATTTGACCAATCACAATAATAATACAAAGTCGAACAGGGAATGTCAGATGAAATATTCCCTTCTCTATCTCATTTTTTATTTAAAATAAGGCAATGTAATATGCTAAAGCGCATCGTTTACAGCGTATGTGGCGCAGCTATTGTTGGACTAGCTATATTCAGTATATATGCTTGGCACCCTGCAATTGATCCCGTCGAATCAACTCAAACAGATTATTCTCCACACGTTATCGAACAAGGTAAAATGCTTGCTTCTGCAGGCTATTGCAGTACTTGTCATACACCGCCAGGTGGCACTCCTTATGCTGGTAACTATGAAATGCATACTGACTTTGGCACCATTTATTCAAGTAACATCACTCCAGATGTCGAAACCGGTATTGGTAGCTGGTCTCAAGCTGCTTTTGCTCGCGCCATGCGCACGGGTGTGAGCCGCGATGGACATCATTTATTGCCTGCGTTCCCTTATGAACACTTTAATAAAATGACCGACGATGACATTAACGCGATTTATGCTTACATCATGACGTCAGTTCCGGCGGTTAACCAAGCAAAAAAAGACAACGGCATTCCGTTTCCACTCAACATCCGCTGGTTTCAAGCGGGTTGGAAACTGCTGTTTGCTGATACCCAATCTTTTGAGGTCAACAGCCAGCAATCTGCCGAATGGAATCGCGGTGCTTACTTAGCGGAAGGTATTGCTCACTGTGGTGCATGTCATACTCCACGTAATGCATTGGGCGGCGAAAAGTACGCACAAATGTACCAAGGTGCCGCCATTGATGGTTGGATAGCACCATCGTTAACCTCTACTAGCACTTCGCCTATCCCATGGCGTGCACAAGACTTTTACGAATACCTTACAACCGGTAACTCGCCTTACCATGGTAGCGCGGTAGGTCCAATGGCGCCGGTTATGCACAAAGGCTTATCAGCTCTTCCAGACAGCGACATAGAAGCCATTAGTGGCTACTTTGCTGAAATTGCCCGTACCAATAACCCCGACGATCCAGACTCAAGTAGCACGTTACAAGCAGCAATAGCGGCACAACATCAACAACCGGATCTGCGGATTGATGAAGGTGCACGTTTATATGCGGCAGCTTGCCAAGCATGCCACTACAACAGCGACCAATTAGTTAAAGGCCGCCCATTAATTACTATCGGTTCGGCAACACATCTTAATGATCCAACTAACCTGATTAACGTAATACTGGATGGTGTGCGCAGCGATCAAGGGATTAGCGGCGTTGTAATGCCAGGCTTCCGTGATGCACTTAGCGATGAAGACATTAGCGCAATTGCAGCTTATTTGCGCCAAACAGCTGGGGAAAACACCTGGCCTAAATTACAACAACAAGTGGGCGAGATCCGTAATCAACCCCGATTTGAGCACTAACTTCACTGGAGAAGTGACAATGGCAAAATTTATTTTAAACGGCAAACCGATGACTGCCGATGTAGAGAGTGATACTCCTCTACTGTGGGTTATTCGTGATGAACTGGACATGACTGGCACCAAATTTGGTTGTGGTATTGGTACCTGCGGTGCCTGTACCGTCCATGTTGGCGGCCGAGCTACACGTTCATGTATAACCCCTATATCGTCAGTTGAAGGAGCCGAAATCACTACGATTGAGGGGCTTTCTGAAAAGGGTGATCATCCATTGCAAATTTCTTGGCAAAAACTGCAGGTACCACAGTGTGGTTACTGCCAGTCGGGCCAAATTATGCAAGCTGCAGCACTACTAAAAGACATTCCTGAGCCTTCAGACAAAGACATTGACGCTGTGATGGGCGGAAATTTATGTCGTTGTATGACCTACGTTCGTATTCGCAGCGCCATTCATGAAGCAGCAAACGCAATCAAGGAGAGCAACGATGAGCAGACTGCCTAAACGTGGATCGGTGGGTATAACCCGCCGCGGTTTTTTAATTGCCATGACAGCGGTAGGTGTCAGCTTTGGTTTTCCTCGCCATTTGATGGCGGCAATGGATCCTGCTAGCCCTGACGGTAAAGTACTCCCAAGCGAAGGTGACATTTACGAACCGTCTTTATGGTACTCAATCGATACTGCCGGCAAAATTAAAGTCAACATTATGCGCTCAGAAATGGGCCAACATGTCGGTACCGCTATTGCTCGTATTCTTGCTGATGAACTGGAAGCCTCATGGGATGATATTGAAATTATCCATGTCGACAGTGATCCACGCTGGGGTTACATGGTTACCGGCGGCAGTTGGTCTATATCACAAAGTTGGCCGGTTTACCGTCAAGCCGGTGCTGCGGGTCGTACAGCGTTAATTGAAGCTGCAGCTAAAAAATGGGGTATTGCAGCTAAAGACTGTAAAGCCAGTAACGGTAAAGTTATCTCAAGTAAAGGCGAGCTGTCTTACGGTGAATTAGTCACCATGGGCCTAACGCGTCAGTTTACTGAAGAAGAACTGAAAACCTTGCCGCTGAAGCCTAATGCCGATCTTAAACTGGTTGGCCAACAGGTGACCTCTCTTGATATCGCCAACAAGACCAACGGTAAAACCATATTTGGTATCGATGCGAAAGTTGATGGCATGGTGTACGCCAACCCTATTTTGCCCCCTACTCGTTATGGCTCTAAAGTAGTTAAGTTTGATGACTCTGCAGCAAAAGCAGTAAAGGGTTATCAGCAAACTATCGTACTAGAAGATGCCAGTGGCAGTGTACCAGGTTGGTTAATGGTTATCGCCAGCAGCTTTAATGCGGCCCAAAAAGCCTCGAAGCTGGTAAAGGTGACATGGGATGCAGGTAAAACGGCCAACGTGTCTGAAGCAGACATTATTGCTCATGGTAAGCAATTACTTGGCGACCAAACCAAAGGCAGTATTTTAGACACAGGCAATTCTGACACTGGGCCTATATTTGCGAGTGCGAAAAGTACCATTGCAGAAGAATATATCACCAGCACGGTACTCCATGCGCAAATGGAACCGCTTAATGCCTTGGTATTTAAAAACCAAGACGGTATATGGGAAGTGCATTCAGGTTGTCAGTGGCAATCACTTACTCTACCCGTATTAGCCACAGCCTTAGGCGAAGAAGAAGCAAACATTGTTATTCGTAGCTACATGTTAGGCGGTGGCTTTGGCCGCAGACTTAACGGCGATTACACCATTCCTGCGGCGTTGACCTCTAAAGCATTAGGCGGTAAACCGGTTAAAATGGTGATGATACGTCCACAAGACATGTTATTTGATAGCGCGCGTTCTGCATCAGTTCAACAACTCAAAATGGCATTTGATGATAAAAAAGCGGTTACCGCAATGGAACATCACGCCACAGCAGGTTGGCCAACTCAAGTATTAGCGCCAGGCTTTATGCCTAAAGGCACCAATGGCGAACCGTATGATCCGTTCTCGATTGCCGGAGCAGACCATTGGTACACTGTTGGTGCTCAAAAAGTACGCGCGGTATCGAATGATCTGGCCATTGCGACCTTCAGACCAGGTTGGTTACGTTCTGTTGGACCAGGTTGGACAAGCTGGGCAGTTGAAAGCTTTATGGATGAAGCTGCCCATCACGCGGGTAAAGATCCATTGCAGTTCCGCCTAGACATGCTCATTGCCGAAGGCCGAAATGCTGGTAGCACACCCGTTGCTGAAGGTGGCGCGGCTCGCCAAGCCGCAGTATTGAAAAAAGCTGCTGAGATGATTGGCTGGGGCACTCCGCAAGCCAAAGACACAGCGCTTGGCATTGCATCAACCTTTGGTCAAGAGCGTGACATGCCAACATGGGTATCGTGTGCAGTACAAGTTCATGTCGACAAAAGCAACGGTATTGTCAATGTGCAAAAGCTTTATATTGCCATCGATGCCGGTATTATTGTTGACCCTAATGGTGCTGAAGCTCAGTGTCAGGGCGCGGCATTGTGGGGATTATCGATGGCCTTGTATGAAGGTACTGAACTGCTTAATGGTCAGTATAAAGACTCAAACTTCGATACCTATACCCCGCTGCGCTTAGGCCAAACTCCAGAAGTTAAAATCGAGTTTATCCCGAGCAAAATGCCACCATCTGGATTAGGTGAACCGGCAGTAACCCCTGTTGCTCCAGCGATTGCCAATGCAATCTACAATGCAGTCGGTGTACGTTTACGTAAAATTCCGATGAAGCCTAGCGACGTGAAAAACGCGTTAACTAACGCGTAATTTATCTGCTTTAACAGCCCAGTCTTAGCGATAATGACTGGGCTTTTTTATGCTTGCTGCACCTCATCGTTATCATTCTTTAGACTGAGGGATAAATAATTTTATTTCCCCCTACTCGATTTTAAAAACGTCAATAAAAACAGTGGACAAGCTTTGTCCATCCAGCAGCAGAGTCATAGCACCGGTTAGCTTGTTACCAAAAAGTAACGTTTTTCCTTTATAATTACGCCCAAGTATCGTCACATTGTTGAGTATCCTATGCCGCAAAGTCCACCTGTCAATTTAGAGCCCATCCTCTTGGATGCATTAAAACTCACTCCAAATTGTTTCGGTGTACTCAACCAAGATAAAGAAGTTATCTACTGTAATCAGCACTTCGCCAGCATCTTTGGCACTACCACAGAAGATGCTATTGGCAAAAAATCAGGCGATTTATTACGCCACGCTTGGGAAACTAAGCAAGGCGTTATTATCAATACTGATGATTTTGAACAATGGCTGGAAAATCTGCATAAACTGCATTCAGAAAAGGCTCTAAACCAGTATGAAACAGATCTGTCTGATGGGCGTTGGTTTAAAATGACCAGGATTAACTTAGACAGTGGTTACACCATTATTATGGGCGCAGATATCACCAACCTAAAACAGGCACAAACATCACTAGAACAAGCACATCAACAAATCGAAAGTTTAGTGAATACAGATCAACTAACTGGGGTGCATAATCGTCGCTCATATAACCAATTAGCAAAACAAGAATGTGCCAGAGCGATCAGATTTAACCAACAGTTATCCTTGTTGGTTATCGATATCGATTACTTTAAAGTGATTAATGACAATTTTGGTCATGAGGGCGGAGATAGCATACTTAAACAGTTTGCCCAAATATGCAGTGATTTACTGCGCCAATCAGATTCATTGTCCAGAATCGGTGGTGAGGAGTTTACCATCATCTTACCGATGACCGACGGTGAAGGTGCTATGATCATTGCTGAGCGTATTCGAGAACATATTGCCAAACACTCATTTCATACCACTCAAGCAAATAGCAACATTAAGGTTACCGTATCTATTGGCGTAAGTTCATTAACCGCCGGAGACAAGGTAATACAAGACCTTTTTAGCCGAGCAGACATGGCTATGTATTGCGCCAAACGCGGCGGCAGAAACCAAGTACAGCAAGCACAGACTGTATAACTTGGTTTCATCTTGCCGCCATTATTGAGAAAAACGTTTAAACCCTGGCGCTCATAAAATCGAGGTTAATGTCCTTCTGTAAACAAGTAATTTAACCAGCCCTGCATTCTTAATAATACCTTTCTCATTACCGCAACATGGCTAAAATGATCGGTATAAATAGCCACTTGCCCTGCGACACCTGCTGGCAATGATTGTCTTATTGCGTCATCTTCTAGCTCAATCAACACCAATACTCGACCGCGTTGAAACAACTTATTCGATGACTGTAAATTTCCGCTAAATTGAATTTCACCTTCTGCCATAGCTGGGAGTATTTTGGCAACTTTGCCTTTAAACACTTGTCCAGGCATGGCATCAATTATCACTTCGGCTTCATCACCTTCTTTAAGACGTAATAATGAGTTTTGCCAAAAAGCGCCAGCAAAATATCTCGTCTCATCTGGAATAAACGTCAGTGCTGGGCGCAAAGGTAAAGGCACAGCCATAGCGCCTTTTCGTAGCGCTAATTGAGTCACTACACCATCCGCAGGCGCTCTGACGACTGTTTGCTGTAAGTCATATTCAGCCTTAGCGAGTTCAGCTTGTAGGCCTGCTACTTTGGTATTGACGCCATCAATATTCGACTCATATGCCAAACGAGTCCGTAGCCCCTCAGCTAAAGCGGCATCTAGTTGCGCTGATGAAGCTATGTATAATTGGCGACGATTGTCGAGCTCAAGCTCAGTAAACGGTGAATTACGCCCCGCTTTTTTGCGACCGTCTTCATAGCGTCGATAGACTGATTCTGTACGATCTTTATCTGCTGTTGCTTGTTCAACTTTAGCTGCCGCTATTTGAAAAGCGGCTTCAAGTTGTGGTACTTGCAGTTCTGCTTCTTTTAGCGCCGCTTGTTTTTGCTTAACCATTGAAAGGTAAGGTGTAGGGTCAATTTTAAATAACACCTCACCTTCTTTTACTGGTGTATTTGGCTTAACATTGACTTCGATAACCAATCCTTTAACTGCGGGCACAATCGGAATAGTGACAAAATACTCGCGAGCAAACCTCGAATAGGGATGGTTATAATTCATTAAAATTAATAAAGTACCAATTAATACAATTCCACCAAGAATAGCTGTCGGCACAGTCCATTTGGTTAACGGAATTTTAAATACTTTAAAAACTGCGATACAAAATGCGGTATAAGTCAGTATCAGTAGTAAGTCCATGCTTAGGCCTCTTGTGAGTGTTCATCAGAAACGGGAGGAGTCGTGACAGCAGAACGTTGCTCTAATAGCGACAAACGATCCGTTAACGCTGTGACATGATTCATTAGCTCTTTAACTTCACCCTCGAGTATCAATTCTCGCTTTCTCGAATCACTAAATCCCCAGCCTCTATCTTCTCGATATAACGTGGCCCAAATCCATAAAAATGGCCAAATGGCATGCAATGTAAATAAGCTTACCCAACCCGCAATATGCAATGCATCTTGCTGTGGATGATTACGTTTTTTCGCAATCTCGTAAGGAATATCATGAATCGCAATAATGCCGTAAAAAATAAATATCACGACAAAAAATATAATCCCTAACGCAAAATAATCTAAAAACATATCTGCTCCCAATTTCAATTTATTATCATCAAAGTGTCTTTACTTAAATAAACAATGAACCTATTTTTAGTATAGAACTGATTACAAAAAATACATTGAAACTGTTGCAACAACTAAGAAACTAAGCAGATTATCTATTTTATAGTCATTGCCTCCATTACTTATTTGCACGAATTAATGCAGTAATCATGGCAACTTTGACGTTATTTATGCATAAAAAAGCCCACGTTATTGGCTAACGCGGGCTTTAGATAATGTAAGCAACAATGATTACCCCCTAGTCTGTTGCCATTTTTTGCAAAAACTCAAGTCGCTGCATTTCTTGCTCATCGGGTTGCCATGGCTCATCAGATAACGACTCAACCGCAAAATCACCTAACTGGTAGGCAGGTTCCTCACTGTGGCCGTACTGAGTTAACTCACCGGGTACTGCAGGGCGGCGCTCCAATACAAATGTACTCAGAACATAAGGGCCTTTATATTGCGCTAACACCCCTTTATAGGCTTTAAGATCCAGCACCACAGAGCCTTCAGTCAGCTTGTCTGAACCCGTTAGCAAGGCAATCGGCTGCTTATCTGCTGTATATAGATTGGCCCGTAAACGATAATAACCCGCTTGATCAACATCCAATTTAACTGGTATCAACATATCACTGCCTTCAGCGCGGATATCCTCCACTCCGGTTATGGTTGCCGTAGGATGACTATATTCTATGCCTGTTTTTAACGTTTGTTTTTTGCCCTTAGCGCTAAAGGTAACACTGACCTCCATTGGACCATTCCAATCGTCTTCAGCATTCAGTTGTATCGCCCATTTTCCATCGGCACCTAGCATGGTTCCGCGAATGAATGGCTCCGATCCACTTGTAAGCTCACTACGTAATGCTGCACTTGCCCCAGCAACAAGCAAGCCATTAACGTCGAGATTAATAACCACTGGTTCAGGAAAACTAAAACGATACTTAGGCAACACGATGCTGGCACTGGCTCCATCTTGGAGCTGCACCGGCTGAGGAATGTAAGCATTGGGGTTAAGTAAGTGCGTATCATCAACCGATAAAGGCATTGAGTAAGATGGCAACTCAAGTTCGCTAGCATAAGCCTCTGCCATAAGCTGAAAACTGTCGCTGATCGGTTGTGGAAGCTTTTCAACCACGGTCATCGTTTTAGTTGGCATGGGTTTTACCACTTTCGGCTTGGTTGGCGCAGTATCATCTTGCTCGATAACAGCGGCACTCTGAGGTGGCTCAAGTGCCGACTCAGAAGTGTAAACCCAAAACCCTACTGCCGTAGCGAGCAGGGTTATCGTTATGACGATTTTTTTATATTTCATATACGCTTAGTTAGCTGCCTGATACACAAGTGCTGACATACTGGTTTTATTCGAATTACTAACCACTCTATAACGTGAACTAAATATCCACCAGCCACGTTTTTCATCATAGGTATTGAATTGTAAGCTATCGCCATTGAGATAACTGGCGCGACTGTTAGCAGAAGTCACATCATCTTTAGCGCTATTTAAAATAGTGTCACCATGGCTATAACCTTCACTCATCAACATTGGATAGTGATAAGGCATAAATCCGCTCGGGCCATTAGTCGAGGTGAGCTTGCCATCAAATGCTACACTGCGCGAACAACTGTTGTAACTGCCAACGGCCGCGGCACCACAACTAGAATGGCTGGCAACAACGCCATCATCTTCGCCGGGTAAAAATGCCCCTGTCACACCGAGAAAGTCAGAGCCTGCCCCAGCAAAACGTAAACGTGGCACTCGGCTTTCGGGAAACGCTGCCAATTGGCGTGCAGTATTTACGCGTAAATCATTCAATACCCCAATATTGGATGACGATGGCAGTTCTCCTAACCATAACGACACAGCTAGTTTTAATGTTGCATCTATCAAACCTGAACCACTGGCGACATTAACCGCCAAATCAGCCAATTCAACCCCACCACCCGCGCCAGAAAAGTCAAATGTGGCGACAATATTAAGCGGCTTTAAACCTGCGTTTTGCAACCATAGCGCTTGGTTATCAATAATATAGCGCATCACTAAATCGCCAGTAGAATGGGTCACAAATACACAACCGCTGGCACATGTCCCCTCACGCGACAACTGTTGCAATTTAGGCCACACATATAGACTGGTTATTTTATTGGCAATACGCTCTTGCGATGGCCAATCAATGCGTGCATCAGCGCGATCACGCCAATATTGCGCCCAGTACTCTGAACCATTGTCAGTTACCTGTGTACCTGTCGGCTTACTTTGTAAATTATCCGGTTGAAAGCCATGCACTAACACTACTGGGTAGCTACCAACGGCTGCTTGAGCTGCGCCAGTTAATAAGCCTGCCAACAGTAAAAGTATCGATTTTGTCATTGGGTTGTCCTCTTATTTTATCTGCTGCAGCGCCAACAGCACTGTTAACAGAACTTTATTATTTTGTTACTCATATTGGATTTTTTATTACAACTCCAACATCAACATAGAGCAGAATCAAAACAATGCAACCACAAAAATTCGGCCTATTTATTGTCAAAATAGACCGAGTGTTTGAATTAACAGATAACAATTTAAACCGACTAGCATTCCGGTATTTAACGGTAGGCAATAACAACTCAAATGGGACGTTATGGTATTTGACACAGATGTTTTAAGTAATTACTCAAACTTGTAAAAAAAATTAATCGTGTATTGGCATGGCTATCTTATGAGTGATATCGATGAGTAAAATCGATGAGTAAAATCGATAACTAGAGTGGTGACAGACTGATGTGCATTGATCCTAAATTGAATACATAAGAGCGATACAAACGACCACAACCTCTGCATACGCAGCATGGTTAAATAAATGACTGCTCTATAGTGTGTTCTAGCTATGGTTTATGGTGGCGAAAACAAACAAGCCCCGCCGATGAATATCAACAGGGCTTGGTTACTAATATCTACCTCGATGCTATCGAAATAAGTACTTATCGTTATACTTTTATAGCTATGCTTTTTTAGCTGCTATGGCTGCTTGCACTTGATTGATAGCGGTACCACCTAATACATCACGTTTCTCTAAACACGCTTCAATAGTAAGGTTTGGATACACATCATCGCTAATCACATTGGCAAATTTTTGTAGCTCAGCCACGCTTAAGTCTTCAATCGGCTTTTGCTCACCAATGGCAAATACCACCACCTCACCCACTACATGGTGTGCTTCACGGAACGGCATACCTTTAGCCACAAGATAATCCGCAAGTTCGGTTGCATTAGCATAACCTTGTTGCGCGGCGACCAAAGCTTGTGGGCGATTTACTTTTAAGCCCGACAATACTAATGCTGCCATATCTAAACAAATAGCCCAGCTGTCGACCACGTCAAATAAGCCTTCTTTGTCTTCTTGCATGTCTTTGTTGTACGCCAATGGCAAGGCTTTCATGGTCGTTAAAATACCCATTAAGCTGCCATATACACGGCCGGTTTTACCACGAATAAGCTCTAAGGCATCGGGGTTTTTCTTTTGTGGCATCAGTGATGAGCCAGAAGTGACTTCATCGGCTAATGAGATAAAATTAGCTTCGCCAGAGTTGAAGAAAATTAGGTCTTCAGCCATGCGGCTTAAATGCATCATGCTGATTGACGCTGCGCTGCATAATTCAACCACATGGTCGCGATCCGACACACTGTCTAAGCTGTTTAAGGTTGGGCGAGCAAAGTTTAATGCTGACGCTAACGCGTGGCGATCAATCGGGTAAGCGGTACCTGCTAGTGCGCCAGAACCTAATGGACATGAATCGGCACGGCTTAATGCATCTTGTAGGCGGCTAATATCACGCTCATACATTTCAACATAAGCTAGCGCCCAGTGACCAAATGTAACCGGCTGAGCACGCTGTAAATGGGTGTAACCCGGCATCACTGCGTCAACTTCACGCTCAGCTAATGCAATTAACTCTGCATGCAATGTACCTAAACGTGCGAGTAATGCTGCACCTTCTTTTTTGCACCACAGCTTTAAATCAGTCGCGACTTGGTCGTTACGCGAACGGCCCGTGTGGAGTTTTTTGCCTAAATCGCCTACTTTGGCAATCAGCTTTTGTTCAACAAAGCTGTGTATATCTTCGGCGCCGTTGCTGATAATCGCTTGTGGATCATTACCCACTTCCACCAGCAGCTCATTTAACGCTGCTTTTAAATCGATACATTCTTTTGCAGTAATAATACCGACGCTAGCAATGGCATCTGCCCATGCAATAGAGCCGACAACGTCTTGTTCAAATAAGCGGTAATCCACTGGCAGTGAGTCATTAAACAACTTGAAAAGTGCACTGGTTTCGCCCTGAAATCTTCCGCCCCATAACGCCATGTCGGTATCCTCTGTTTTGAAATTATCGTTCAATAATGTAGATAACCTGAACTCGGGATAAGAGATGAGAAGATAATATTAAAGCTCAAAATCTTAATCATTGCTCTCTATCAAACTTGTCATTTGCTTTACTAACAAGACGAATTGACGCGTCAATAGCTAGCCTATTGCAAGTCGATTCAACGTAGTTAGCAAGGCAAAGGGCTGTTTGAGAGTCGTTTGTTATCCCGAGTTCAGGTTGTATAATATTCTCTTTCTTGTAATGACTCTCTGTTTGCCAAAAGTCATTATAAGAAAGGCGCTTTGCAGCGCCTTTTATCGTTGCCGTTTACTCTATTTAGTGTTTAGCGCGCGAATACGGCTCGCTAAAGAATATAAACGGATAAAGCCTTCAGCGTGTTTTTGATCGTATACATCATCTTCGCCAAACGTTGCGAAAGCTTCTGAATACAAGCTGTTTGGCGAACGTTTTTTAACGGCTGTCGCTTGGCCTTTATACAGCTTAATCACTACATCACCATTAACCGATTCTGCTAATGATTCTGACGCTGCGATAAGTGATTTACATAAAGGGGTAAACCAACGACCGTCGTACACTAGGTGCGACATTTGCCCAGCAATTTGCTCGCGCCACGTACGGCTAGTTTTGTCTAAAACTAATTCTTCAATGGCACGCAGACCAGCAAACATTACGGTGCCGCCCGGGGTTTCATAACAACCACGAGACTTCATGCCCACTAAACGGTTTTCGGTAATATCGATACGACCTACACCGTGTTTGCCAGCAATGTCGTTTAGCTTCATGAGTGCAGCATATGGCGATAATGCTTCGTCATTTACATGAGTCACACGACCATGCTTAACCGCTAATGAGACATATTCAGGCTCATTTGGTGCATCTTCTGGCGCTACTGTTAATGTCCACACGCCTTTTGATGGCTCGTTCCATGGATCTTCTAACTCGCCACCTTCGTGCGAAATGTGCCATGCGTTGGCATCACGGCTATAAATTTTGGTCGCTGAAGCACTGGTTTTGATATCACGCTCTGCAAGGTAAGCCAATAAGTCTTCACGGCTACGCATTTCCCACTCACGCCAAGGCGCAATCACTTTTAAGTCTGGTGCTAATGCAGCAAAACAACCTTCAAAACGAACTTGGTCGTTACCTTTACCAGTACAGCCATGACATACCGCGTCAGCACCGACTTTACGGGCGACTTCTACTTGCGCTTTAGCAATAATAGGACGCGCCATTGACGTGCCTAACAAGTATGTACCTTCGTAAATAGCACCCGTTGCAATAGTTGGGTAAATATAATCAGCAACAAACTCTTCTTTTAGATCGACGATATGGCACTCAGAAGCACCTGACGCTAAGGCTTTTTCTGTTAAGCCAACGAGCTCTTCTTCACCTTGGCCGACGTCGGCACAAAATGCGATGATTTCACAGTCGTCATAAGTTTCTTTTAACCACGGGATAATAGCCGAGGTGTCTAAACCACCTGAATATGCCAATACCACTTTTTTAACACCGTTTTTTTTCACTGCATTAGACATGTTTATTTCCTAAAATCGATTACGTATATTTTCAATTTAAATAACGCCAGAGGCACTATTGACTTAATCTTTTGAATAACTTAAATAAGGTGACTAACTTAATAAGGTCACTAATACTGCATTTTGCGCATGCATGCGGTTTTCTGCTTGATGTAAAATCAATGAACCTTCGCCATCCATCACTTCATCTGTCACTTCCACACCACGATGTGCTGGCAAGCAATGCATAAAGAATTTAGCACCAGCTTGAGCCATTAGCTCACTATTAACTTGGTATGGTGCAAAACGGGCTTTAATGTCAGCAAGCGGTGTTTCATCACCCATAGAAATCCATGTATCTGTATAAATAGCATCATGGCCTTCAATGGCATTAATGTCTGCACTTAGAGTTAACTTGCCACCATTTTTCTTTGCTAACGCCTGAGCTTCTGTCACGATTAGTGCATCAGGGAATGCCCCTTCAGGGCAAATCACTGTCATGGTCATGCCTAAAATCGCTGCACCATAAATCAGTGAGTGGGTGACGTTATTACCATCGCCAACATAAGCCAGTTTTGCTTGGCTGACATCATCAAATTGCTCTGATAGTGTTAAAAAGTCAGCTAGCGCTTGGCATGGATGGTACAAGTCAGACAAAGCATTAATCACCGGCACGCTGCCATGTTGAGCTAATTGTTCGATGGTGGTGTGCGAGTATGTTCTTGCCACAATAGCATCGGCCCAGCATGAAATGTTTGTCGCAAAATCAGCTACCGTTTCGCGTTGTCCCAACGCACCATTTTGTTGGTCTAAGTATAAGCAGTGACCACCTAATTTATTAATGCCAATGTCAAAGCTGACTCGGGTGCGCAGTGATGGCTTTTCAAACAGCATCACAACGCTTTTACCATCTAAGGCGCGACGGTACTCAGCGGGATTATTCTTAATTTTTTTAGCCAGATCAATGATGGCTAAAAGCTGAGATTGAGTTAACTCTTTTATCGACAATAGGTGCTGCATATACTACTACTCCATTAAGGTTGTATTTGAGTCCCGACGGACCCACCTTTGACTAAGGTTTTTAACTGTTCGGCATCGCGCCATGAAGCAACTTGCACGGGTTTACCCATCCATTGAGCAACTTCCAATGCGGCTTCTACTTTGACTTTCATGCCTTTCTCAATCACCCCTTGGGCAACAAGATGTTCAATTTCACTTTTGTTTAAACTCTGTATTAACTGACCTTTACCATCTAACACACCCGATACGTCTGACAATAACACCAACGTACCGTTAACTAATTTTGCTAAGGCTGTTGCGGCTTGATCTGCGTTGACGTTTAACATGTCGCCTTGGCTAGAAATGGCAATCGAGCTACAAATTGGCATCCAACCTTGGCTTAAAATAAAGTTTAAGTAGGTCGCGTCTTTTGGCTCAACTTCGCCCACAAGTCCTAAACGCTCATCTTTGATTTTTGCAGTAACAACATTGCCGTCGCCTAAGCTCATGCCTACGCTAACAATGCCAGCTTTCGCTGCAGCTGCTTGTAAAATTTTGTTTGAGGTACCTGCTAGCGCACCAACAATAATAGGAATTTGATCTTCTGGCGTAACACGTAAACCGTCTAATTTAACCGTTTCTTTACCATTAGCGGTTAATTGCTCATCAACCAAACAACCACCGCCATGGACTAATATGACTTGTTGACCCGCAGCAAGCATTTCGGCTGCTGCCGCCATTAAACGCGCCATGCCCATTTCGCATTGAAGCAACGCACCACCGACTTTTAAGACTAATACTGATTTTGTAGCCATTATTTTTATTCCTTCACTAATGCGAGTTAATTACACACCGAAATGGATTTTAATGCACTGTAGACCTTGGCTAGCAGCACCTTTCATTAAATTGTCTATCGCACTGGCGACCACTAAATAACCGCTGTTGGCATCATACTTCCAACCTAAATGACAATTGGGGGTGTTAACCACATCATCAACTTTAGGGAATTGATTGTGCTTTACTGTCACGATTGGCGCGTTGTCGTACACGCTATACGCTTTAGCGACATCGGCTTCTGTAGTGCCTGGTTTTAGTTGCACGGTAATGGTTGCCAAAATACCACGCTTAAAGTTGCCTAAATGCGGCGTAAAAATAACTTCCTGACCTAAATGTGTCGCAATCTCAGGCTGATGTCTGTGACCCAATACACCGTATGGCGTAAGGCTAACTTCGCAGAAACTGGTATGTAACTGTGCTTTACGACCTGCACCTGTTACACCACTCACGGCATTAATGACTGGATACATTTCAGTTAAGAATGGTTTAAGCGGTTTTAGTGCAGTAAGTGATGCCGTAGGATAACAACCTGGTACAGCAATCATTCTTGTTTGTTTAATTTGTTCGCTGTTCCACTCTGCTAAGCCATACACCGCCTGAGCTAATACATCAGGGTGAGTATGTTCAAAACCGTACCATTTTGGATATTGCGCCACATCGGCAAAACGATATGCACCGCTTAAGTCAAATACCGCTAAACCTTGCTGGTAAAACCATGCGGCAAGCTCTAGGCTAACTGAATGCTCAGTCGCTAAAACCACGGCATCAGCTTCGGCAACAATTTTCTTTTTAGCGTCATCTGATAACGGCGAAAGCGTATAAGCCATGTGACTATATGTAGGGTAAAGGTCGGCTAATTTACGGCCTTTATCTAAACTGTTTTCCGACACATACAACCCTTGAACGCTAAAGTTGCTGTCTGCGTTAATTAACGAAGTAATTTGTGCACCGGTATAACCACTGGCGCCAATAATTGCGATGCTTTTCATAAGTTTGTTTTCTTGTTAAATAATGAGAGAAAGTGTCAGCATAGCCTATTTAGAAGGGGGCCGCCTAATTTTGAACTATCGTCGCAGGAAGTTCGCGTTGATTATTGATATAGTGGTTTTAGCAGTAAGAAAGCACATGTTTATTTTCATTTCTATCGTTCTATTTATGGTGTCGGTTAATGCTGTTTGCTAGACTATCACACAATATTAATTATGCAATATATGTGAATAAGTATTTTACATATTATTTTTTAGGATAACCCATGAGCACACTACCAGATCTAAAAAGTTGTTTTACACAGCTGATTGCAGCGCCATCAGTCAGTGCACTCGAAGCAGAACACGATATGAGTAATCATGCAGTTATCAACTTGTTGCAAAATTGGTTCAGTGAGCTGGGTTTTGAATGCGAAACCCCCACGGTAGAAGACTCGCGTAATAAACAGAACTTGATTGCCAGAATCGGCAGCGGCAGTGGTGGGCTTTTACTTGCGGGCCATACAGATACTGTGCCCTTTGACGAAGGCCGTTGGAGCCAAAGTCCATTTGAAATGGTTGAAAAAGACAATCGTTGGTACGGCTTAGGCACTTGCGACATGAAAGGCTTTTTTGCGTTGGTACTCGAAGCATTAAAAGACATGCCACTTGATCAATTCAAACGTCCGCTGACTATTTTTGCTAGTGCAGATGAAGAAACCACCATGAGCGGCGCTAAAGCATTTGCCGACTCAAAAGTTATCGCACCTGATTATGCGGTTATTGGTGAACCCACCAGCTTAAAACCTGTCTATATGCATAAGGGGCATTTAGCCCAAGGGATCCGCGTAATTGGTCGAAGTGGTCATTCATCTGATCCTGCTCGCGGCTTAAATGCTATTGAAGTCATGCATAAAGTCATTAGCCAGCTAATGAAGCTAAAGCAGCACTTAAGCGAGAACTATCGCGAAGATGCGTTTACTGTACCCTACCCAACCATGAACTTTGGCCATATTCATGGCGGTGATGCCGCAAACCGTATTTGTGGTTGCTGTGATTTGCATTTAGATATTCGTCCTTTACCAGGAATGGAGTTAGCGGATCTGGAATTAATGGTATTGAACTACTTATCTGACATCAGTAAAGAGTATCCTGGCAGTATAAGTGTCAGTACTTTGTACCCAGGCGCAGAATCGTTTGCAGGAAAAGCAGATAATCCATGGACCAAACTCGTTGCGGAATTGTCTGGCAACGAAGCAGAAGTGGTCAACTATTCGACTGAAGCACCTTATATCAACAAACTAGGTTGCCAAACCTTAGTACTTGGGCCGGGCAGTATTAACCAGGCCCACCAACCAGATGAATTTATTGGCTTAGAATACTTAACGCCAACGGTAGAATTGATCAAAAAAATGATTTTTCATGCCTGCATTAAGTAAACATCAATAATCGGTGAAAGTTAAATCAAAATGTAACTTTTTTACGAAATAAAATTACAAAATACAGTGCCTGCGTATTGACCGATTTTGATACGCTGGGTATTGTGATGTAAGAGTTATTGGCAAAATCGTTCTTTTTTTCGGGAGTAAGTATGACAGAGCAAACGGCAGATATGTATGCGTCACTTCGATCAAATGTGGGGCATTTAGGCCAGATATTAGGCGAAACAATGCAAAACCATTTAGGTGATGCATTTTTAGAAAAAGTAGAACAAATTCGAATTTTAGCAAAAAAATCTCGCCAGGGTGACGAAGCCTCTCGCGAGCAAATGTTGGCATTATTAACCGCTTTACCAGACGAAGAACTGGTTCCTTTCGCCAAAGCCTTCAACCAATTTTTAAACTTAGCCAATATCGCAGAACAATTTCACACCATTAGCCGTAATTGCGACGAACTCGTGTGTGTGCCCGATCCAGTAGAGCAACTACTTGGACGCATGCTTGATACTGATTTAGATAAAAAAGATGTAATTAAGAGCTTAAAAAACTTAGACATCGATTTAGTATTAACAGCGCATCCAACCGAGATTTCACGCCGCACGCTAATTCAAAAATATGCGGCTGTAGTTGATTGCTTAACGGAACAAGAAAACAGCCAACTGACTGATCGCGAACGCCAACAAAGCACTCTGCGTCTGCGTCAGCTTATTGCCCAAATTTGGCACACCAACGAAATTCGTAACGAACGCCCAACTCCTGTAGATGAAGCACGTTGGGGTTTAAGCACTATCGAAACGTCTTTGTGGCAAGCTATTCCTGACTTTCTGCGTCAACTCAATGATCAAGTTGAGCAAAAGACCGGCCAGCAATTACCTATTGATGTCTCTCCGGTGAGATTTTCAAGCTGGATGGGCGGAGACCGCGACGGAAATCCGTTTGTAACGTCTCTCGTCACCCAAGAAGTACTCGATCGCAATCGTCATGCCGCAGCAAGATTGTACTTAAAAGATATTGTGAGCTTGCTTGGCGAATTGTCGATGGAACAAGCGAATGCTGAATTGTCAGCGTTAACAGATAACAGTAAAGAACCGTACCGCGATGTGTTACGCAAATTACGCTGCCAATTACGTGACACCATCGATTACCTTAACGCACGTCTTGAAGGTAAAAAACCTGATGTTGATACCAGCGAGCTAATTTGGCATAAATCAGATTTGCTTGAACCGCTTGAACTACTTTATAAGAGTTTGACCGATTGCGGTATGAAGCTGATTGCTAATGGCCTGTTACTCGACATATTACGTCGTTTAGCGTGTTTTGGTATTCACATGTTACGCCTAGATATTCGTCAAGATGCTACCCGCCATAGTGACGTGATTGCTGAACTGACTCGTTATTTGGGCATGGGTGATTACAACCATTGGGACGAAAATGAAAAACAAGCGTTTTTACTGCGCGAGTTAACCAGCAAACGTCCACTGATCCCAACAAATTGGAAACCGACGGATGATGTCGCTGAAGTTGTCAGAACCTGCAACTTAGTCGCCCAGCAGCCTGTTAATGCACTGGGCTCTTATGTGATATCAATGGCCAGCAAGCCATCTGACGTATTAACCGTATTATTACTGCTAAAAGAAGCCGGTTGCACTAATCCAATGCGCGTAGTGCCATTATTCGAAACCCTCGCTGACTTAGAGGGTGCCGCTGACTGTATGACTTCGCTACTGAATATTGATTGGTATCGTGGTTACACCAAAGGCATGCAAGAAGTGATGATTGGTTATTCTGACTCAGCCAAAGATGCTGGCGTAATGGCAGCTGCCTGGGCGCAGTATCGTGCACAAGAGCAGTTAGTTGCTGTGTGTAAAAAAGCTGACGTTAAATTGATGTTGTTCCATGGTCGTGGCGGTTCTATCGGCCGTGGGGGCGGACCAGCTCATAAAGCCATTTTATCGCAACCACCAGGTTCGGTAGATGGTCGCATCCGTGTGACAGAACAAGGCGAAATGATCCGCTTTAAGTTTGGCTTACCAAAATTAGCGGTACAAAGTTTAGCGCTATATACCTCAGCGGTATTAGAAGCGACATTGTTACCACCACCGGAGCCTAAAAAATCGTGGCGTGATTGCATGCAGCGTATTGCTGAAGAATCAGTACTGCATTATCGCGGCATCGTACGTGAAGAACCGGACTTTGTTGAGTATTTTAGATCTGCCACACCAGAAGTTGAGCTCGGTAAGTTGCCACTAGGCAGTCGCCCTGCTAAGCGTAAAGTTGATGGTGGTATTGAAAGCTTACGCGCGATTCCGTGGATTTTTGCTTGGTCACAAAACCGCTTAATGCTACCCGCTTGGCTTGGTGCTGGCGAAGCATTACAAGATGCGGCAGATCGTGGCGAGTTGGAATTATTGCGTGAAATGGAAGAGCAATGGCCTTTCTTTGAAACCCGTATTTCAATGCTCGAAATGGTCTACACCAAAGCAGAACCTAACTTAGCCAAGTACTACGAGCTATGTTTAGTGAAGCCAGAGTTACATCATTTAGGTGAGAAGTTACGTCAACGTCTGCAACTGGGTATTGAAGCGGTATTATCTTTAACCCAAGCGACAGAGTTAATGGCACATACGCCTTGGAGTCGTGAATCTGTTAAACTGCGCAACCCATACATCGACCCACTTAACTTCTTACAAACCGAGCTATTAGCTCGTACACGTAGAGAAGTTGAACCGTCTGCAGATGTTCAGCTAGCACTTATGCTGACCATTGCCGGCGTTGCAGCAGGAATGAGAAACACTGGATGATAACCTTGGTTAAAACCCTTGGACTGGGATTGTTATTGGTACTGACTGGCTGTGCCAGTCAGTACAGCATCACCGAGTCTGAAATAGAGCAGTACCTTAATAAAGACATGCATTTTGAAGTAAAACAGGGCAACAAGTTAATTGGTGTATCACTTAAGCTAAATGATATGCAGGTCGTGTTAGGCGCTAAGCCAAATACCATGGCTGTCACAGCAGCGACTGTGATTACCGTGAATAACCCGTTACTACCTATTCACGCTAAGCTTAAAACTACGTTCGAAGCTGTGCCTTGGTATGACAGTAATACCAAGAGTGTCTATCTTCGACAGTTAAACTTAGTCAAGGTTGAGTCCGAACCCGCCGATATTGAGCGTTACATCAGCCAGGCAACACCACAATTGATGGGGTTTTTACGTAATTACCTTGAAAACCAGCCAGTGTATACCTTAGACACTCGCGACAGTAATCAAGCGTTAATGGCTAAAATGACCAAAGAAATTGCCGTACAACAAGGCAAACTGGTGGTTAAGTTTTAACGTTATAATCGTAGTAGCAGAAAGCACCTTAGGGTGCTTTTTTATTGCTTCAAACTCATCTACATGCACATCGAAAATAAAGGCTGAACATCTCAAGTATCAGAAAACGGAGCATTTCCTAATCAATCAGAACCACGTACAATAACTTGGCAATATTGGAGTGCATAATAATCATGGGATAAATGATGCCGTTAATGGATGACGTAGCAAAACTAAAAGCACAACTGGCGGAGTTTACTTCACAGCAAGGCGCTCAGCAGGCCGATGTAAATCGACAATTGGCTCAGTTCAGTCAACAACTTGATGCTTTGGCCCAACAGGTACAAGCGCAAAATAATAATGAACAACCGATAGCCTTGCCTGCTGAAAACTTACATGCCCCAGTGCATGAGAGTCGAGAAAACGATTCGAGCGGCAGTATCGTAGCCGATAAACCTCAATACTCGTCTTCTGCTTGGGAGCGCCAACCGTTAGATATAAGTCATTCAGCGTTAACATCATCTCTATCAGAACAACAAACTTCGGTAGTCGCAAAGTCACCCGCTAGACAAAGTGCCCTAAGTGCGATGGTTACTCAATTAGCTGACGCTATCGGTGAGTTCAGTGCGTCAGCATTTGCTCCCATTTCTGGGTTAACCGAACAAGCAAAAGAATTCTATCAGCATTATCAAAGTAAAGGGTTAGGGCCTGTATTTTTGATGACGGTTGCAGGCATTATTACCCTGACATTAGGTTTTGGTTATTTACTGCAGTTTTCAATTAACAACTGGTTTTCAGAACTGGGTAAAGCGTTATTAGGTTTAGGCGTAGCAAATAGTATTATTGTTGGTGGAGTATTTATTCGGCAAAAACGCCCAGGAATGCAAGACTTCGGCTCAGGCCTAGTTGGCCTTGGGCTTATTCTTAATTATTTGTGCCTATATTTCCTTGGACCGTACTTTAATCTTATTCCTGATATTGCCTGCTTTGGCTTGTTATTGCTTAATACGATATTGGGTTATAGCTTATCGTTTAAACTCGACACCAAAGTTGTCGCGATTGTCGCTTTACTTGGCGGATCACTCGCGCCATTGATGCTACTTGATGGTGGACAAACGCCGCTATTGTACCTGCCTTATTTAATGCTTATCGGTATTTGCTCGATGGTACAAAGCCACAAATTAGCTTGGCCAATACTCATCGAAATTACCGCCTTACTCCATATAGCTTGCATACAAATACTCAGCTTATTTATTCAATTGCCGCTGTCTGTCATTGATTGGCAAACCGGCCTAGCAGTATTAATGATCAATGGGCTGTTCTACCTCTACAGTATTGCCAGCTTATTATTTGTCATCAAGTCTGCATTAACACCAAGGCTGCTAGCGGTTCCAATCGCACTTATGGTTTTTACTCTCTACACCCTAACGGAGTGGAGCATTTTTGCTGGTGAGCTATTTGCACTTAATGCATTGCTGTGTGGGTTGCTATATTGGGTAATTAAACGCGATAAAGATATTAGTGCCCTAGCCTTGGCTTTTGCCGGAAGCTTTGCTGGTT
This sequence comes from Shewanella sp. SR44-4, assembly GCF_014163715.1. Lineage (NCBI taxonomy): Bacteria > Pseudomonadati > Pseudomonadota > Gammaproteobacteria > Alteromonadales > Shewanellaceae > Shewanella > Shewanella sp. SR44-4. The sequence continues at coordinate 224,760 of NZ_JACJDU010000002.1, forward strand.
TTGCCGCACTGTTTTTACTCAGCGTCGAACTGATGGGTTTAGTGCTGTTATTAGAGGGATTATTGTTACTGTGGATTGGCTGTAAACAGTTGTTTAGCCCTATTAGAGCAGAAGCATATGTCTTACTCGTACTAGGCATAATAAGCAGCTTTGCTTACGTCTTTGATGTGCTAGCCCTGTCACGCTATGACAATGATGGCCTATTAGGATATCAAGCATTATTGATTATATCGATGGCACTAACCTGTGCGATGACTTTTGTAGCGCAAAAGCTTCTGAGCCGCCATCAAGCTGATTTAATGCAATTTGAACACCTAGTGGTACAATTTATCCGCGAGTTACTTGGAGTGCTCTATACAGTAACCTTGTTACTCATTAGCTTCTTTATCACCGAGCAATATTGGCTTAATACATTACCATTAATCAGCTTTTTACTACTGTACATGAGTGCTAAACACACCCTACGTTTTAGCGAAGTATTAGCCTGGTTATTGCAACTACCGTTATTAGGGTTAGTTATTTTTGGCATGATAGACGCTGATAGTCTTAGCTTTGCCGACCAAGCAATGAACGCTAAATTAGCCCGTTTTGAACTCTTTATCGGATTACTATTGGCGTATTATTGGTACAAAAAATATTATGCCAATGCCAAGTTAATCCACGTTGCTTACTATGTTCAGTTAGCATGTTATCTCGCACTACCATTACTATTATTGCCCAAAGTTATACGCAGCTATCCTGACTACATTGCTATCTCATTATGGTTAAGCAGTATGATGAGTCTAGGTTTGGCTTACTTTATTAATCACAAGAGTCTTCGCTATGAGTCGCAAATACTCACGGTATTAGCAACCATAGTTACAGCAGCAATGTGCCTAGCAGAATTGTGGCAAGGACTTGCTGCATTAACAATAGGATTGCTATTACTCGGATTAATTAGTGTACGCTATGTACAATTACCAAAAAAGTGGCAGCAAATTACTACGCTACAATGGCACATTGCTCCATATTATATTGCCTTAGTCATAGCCGTACTAAGTCAAACTCTCACTAACCTAATCCATCCATCATGGGCAATAACAGCGTTAATCATCTGTGGATATTTTAGTGTTATTACCGAAAGAAACACACGCATAGGTCAACATTTTAAGCAGGCCTTAGCACCAAGTTATAGCTTGGCGTATTTTGCTATTTTTGCTTGTGCCATTTTACCCATCCTATTTCACAGCGAAACACAACTCACCCTTAATATTGATAATGTTCTGACCAATTTAGCAGAGCTTGGAGTGCTGATTTTATTAGGTCGTTATTTGTTAACAGCAAGATTAGGTATTAGAGCACACAGAAAAATTATCTCTTATGTCACGCTTAAGTGGGCTTGGCATGCTTTATTGGTGATAAGTTATTTACTGTGGAGCTATCAATTCGACCTAATTATTGCTGCACCAATGAGTGCAGTGCTGTTAGTTGTGCATGCTAGTGTGGTGATGTTTATAAGCTTACGGCCTCAACAAGCAAGCCTAGTCAGGCTAGCAGCATTACTATTTGCTTTGGCATGTATCAAAGTGATTGTTGTTGATATGGCGTCATTTGAGTTAATTCAAAAAATCGTCGCCTTTATTTTGATTGGCGTTATTTTATTAACGGTTGCTTACTTTTATCAAAAAGCGAAAAACAGTCAATTGGCTGATGACCTTACAGCCTAGTCATTAAATCTAGCTTGCTTACACCAATGGTAAGCAAGCTAGAAATACACTTACTTGGCGAACCGAGGTATCGACGGGTAATCAACAATAACGGCTTCTTCAAGTAGTGCACGACGAAGCATATCGTAAGCAATTGCAGTACTCATACTTCTCACAAGCTGACGTGAGCGCTTTGGTAACTTCACCATTTGACTGTATACGCCATGTTTAGTTGCTAATGCTATAGCGACTGTTCCAACGGGCTTATCATCTGAGCCTCCGTCAGGGCCAGCAATACCACTAGTAGCTAAAGCATAATCACTATCAAGAATACCTCGTACGCCTTGCGCCATCGCCTCAACAGTAGCAATAGACACTGCACCATGATCATCTAAGATCTGTGGATTAACGCCCAGCACTTTCACTTTAGATTCATTACTGTAGGTCACTAAACCATGATGCAAGTACGATGAACTCCCCGCAAAGTCGATCAATTGACTGGTGATCATGCCACCTGTGCAAGACTCTGCCACACTAAGACTAAAACCAGATTGGTATAATCGATGATGGATCTCTGCTGCTAATGTTGGCCGATTTTCAGCAACAACCGCACAACCTAATAAAGCTTTAACCTGCTTTGTTACATCAGGTAGCTGACGGATAGCTTTTTCACCACGAGCAAAAATCTTAATTTCAATGTGTGGCATAGATGAGCGATAACCTAGCTCAATGCCTTGTGGCAAAGTGATGTCTGACAATGTATCTGCTAATGATGACTCACCGTGACCAATTGTAAGTAATTTTTCTAAAGCCGATTTTTGTTGTACACCGAACTCTTGAGTAATAAACGGAATAAACTGTTCAGTGATCATGTGCTTTAATTCAAACGGCACGCCTGGAGTAAAGAATAACCATGCGTTATTCAGCTTCACTCTAAAGCCACATGCTGTCCCAACAGGATTATCTACCATCACAGCAGAAGCTGGTAACCAAGCCTGCTTTAAATTACTCTTGGCCATTACACGATTATTACGCGTAAACCAATCTTCCAAATGTTCACGCCATTGCACATTTTCGACAAGGTCTTCACCTTTAGCTTTCGCCATGGCTAACGCAGACATATCATCACTGGTAGGCCCCAATCCACCATTAACAATAATGATATCTGCATGCTTACTGCGTTCTTGGAATGCAGCAACAAGGTCATCCATTCGATCGCCAACCGTCACTCGATGTTGCATCTCGATACCTAACTCCATCAAAGTATTCGCAACCCAAGCAGCATTGGTATCGACTATTTGGCCAGAGAGTACCTCTTCGCCAGTACAAATCATTTCTAACTTCATCATTATTCCTAATCCCATGCTATTGGCACTTAAGTTAGGGGAGCAATATGTGAATGGCAAGACAATAGATCGCATTTATCCAAAATTAGCCAATAAAAGACTTAATGAATTACAACAACACAACAGTAATATCTCAAAAATAGCTAAATTGATTATTTTGATATTGATTCAATGTATTAAAGTATTATCAAAAATGAAAGACAATACAAAATAATGTCGGACAAATTACAAGGCCTATTGCCGCTTAATGAAACAGAAATGTCGCGGTTGATTTTCACATACGAAAAAGGCCTTTGCATTGCAGCAAAGGCCTTCATCTTAAGGTGGCAGTGCGGACGCTGCTTATAATAAAGAATGAACTAGTCATCTGGCGTGACTGGTCACTTTCTATTGATTGAGAGTCATCCGTCCAAATAGATTGGATGAATGCAAAGCAATACCGGGAACGTTATTGGACCAACTAAATTAATGCAGCGCTTGTGGCTGTTGATATCTGTTCGGGGAAAATGGGTAAGCTTCAGATACAAAAAAGCCTCGTCGTTAGACGAGGCTTCTATGTAATTGGCGGAGCGGACGGGACTCGAACCCGCGACCCCCGGCGTGACAGGCCGGTATTCTAACCAACTGAACTACC